>JAUUSE010000009.1:0-47513 GCA_030842085.1 Bacillota bacterium
TTGCAAAACGGCTCTGTAAGCCGTATTTATTGGCAAAACAGAGCCGTTTATTTGTTTTCCTATTAACCAAGAGCAAAAACTATATTTTCGTTTATATTTTTAATTTTATCGCAATTCAGCGCCGCCCCATTCTACGACCGTAAAGCCCTGTCTCTCAAATGCAGTAAGCTGCTGCTCCTCTATTTCGATTGGCTTGTCAAGTGGCTTAAATGTCATAAATACACGCAATATACTGTCCGGCGACGGCGTTATTTCAAGCTTGGCATTGTCGGTGTAGGTTTCACCCTGAAAGGCTATGAGGTTATATTCGTTGTCCTGCATAAGCGGCAGCCAATAAACGATAAATTCGTTGTATTCTCTCGGCGTAAGCCCCATATACGCAAGCTTTTCCTGAAGAAATTTCTCAGTGTCCTCGCCCTTTACCACAAAACCCTTGCTAATGTCATAATCGACGTTGCTTATGCCGTCCCAGAATAAATAGGAGTACTCGCGTCCGTCGGCGGAGTTAATCAGAGTGCCGTCGGGATTCGCAGTGACCGTCCAGCCGTTTTCGCTATATTCAGGATATGTGCAGCCGAGCTCGCCGTTAAAGTCAAGCTTAACGTTTACCTCCGTGCTCTCCTCCGGATAAAGATAGATAACCGGCTTAGCAGCAGCGGGGCCGCGTGAATAATCGACATACCAAATTACAAATGCCACAATTCCGCATATCAAAACCGCCGCTACTGGAATTATCCATTTTAAATGCTTTTTCAACAAAATCACCCCATTTTTCTTAATGATTTGCGTTTGTTTTTGTGTATTATAACATATTTTTTGATATATTACAATATAATTTTTATTACATTAAGAAAGAGGCCGACGCCAAGTTAAATATGTTCTTCAATAGTTGGAATAAGGCCGTCAAAAAAATCGTTATATCTCACTTTAAATATTAGAGCTAATACCATTATTTCAGATACACGAATATTATAATCCCCTTGTTCTATTTTAGAGTAAATGCTGCGTGACATTTTAAAACCTCTATTTTCCATTTGAGCAACGACCTGATCTTGAGTTAAGTCACAATCCCGTCTAATTCTCCGTAAATTTTTCCCTATAGATAAGTTATTGTCAATCATTATCAATACTTCTTTTTTCTAAATGGAGGCCTTGAAAAAGTGTATCTGCATCAATATTTAAAATTGCGCAAATTGCCGCAAATTCGCTAATTTTTATATTACATCCCGTTTCAATTTTTGAATATCTTGATATTGTAATCGGAATACCCAAACCTTTTATTTTTTCTACCATCTGCTTCTGTGTTAAATCTTTTCTCCGTCTATATTTACGAATATTCTTACATAATAATATATCTTGCCTTATCTTCTGAATCATAGCAAAACCCACCAATAAAATTTTATAAAATCATAATACAGGCTGTATTTCCAATTTCATTCTGTTTTTTTATATATTCAATACTGCTATTATAATCCAAATGTGTAATATAAACACATTTTGCGCTTTTTATGAGCATTTTGATTGTATCATACACACGCCATTTTGACAAATTTTGCTAAAATATCTTTAAAATTAATTGGTGAGGGGTGTAGAGAGAATGGCTCAAAAAATCAGGCAGGATATCGCAATAGGGCCAAATATTAGAAAATACCGCCGTATGATGGACTTGAGCCAAGAGCAACTTGCCGCATTGATGCGGAAGAGAGGCTGCACCACCACTCGTAGCAGCCTTTCTCGAATAGAACTTGGTAGCTACAATATTAAAGCGAGCGAGCTTATTGCTATATGCGATATTTTAGGCGTAAGCCCCAATAAACTGATTCAAAAATAAATTTTTAAAAATATGTATTAATTTTTTTAAAAAATAGCAAAATAAAAAACTGCGTAAATTTTAAAACGAAAAATTCGTTATTTGTCTAAATTTGAAAATAAAGTATTAAAATCGATTTCTAAAATTTCACAGATAGTAACAATATAACTTAATTTTATATTGTAATCTCCCGATTCTATGTGTGACAGGGTGCTCCGGCCAATATCACAGCCGCGAAGCTGCATGTAGGCTGCAAGCTGTCCTTGCGTCAAATTCATCGCCAGACGATATTTGCGAATATTTGCTCCTATCGGCAAATCTTGTTTTATTTTTTGAGGCATAAATATTTCCCTTTATCTATTTTGTCATTTTAAAATTATACTAAACTTTGTTAATCTATCGGGCGTGCAATACAACCTTTTTGTGCGTTAAATCACGCATTATAAAAAAATTATATACGTGAATATTATTCACTAACTTCAAGGTGCATTATGAAAGTAACGGTAATCGGTTTTAAAAGCATCTCCCGCGAGGCATTACGTACGGGTCTTGAGAAATATCTGCCAAATAATACATCATACATCGTCACACCCGGCTGCTCCAGTCTGGCTCTTCTCGTCAGCGAATATGCCGATTTTAAAGGCATCAGCGCCAATTGTCCCTATGTCGGAATCGACAGAGATACTCCCTCAAACCGCCGGTCTGTTGAAAATATGCTCGACGGTGCTGAACTACTCGTTTGTTTCACCGCCGACAACGCTAAACTCGGATTCCGGCTGCCATACTCCATACAGCTCGCAAAGGAGAGAAACATTATGACACACATTTACCGCCTCAAAATTGAGAAAAAGAAAAAGCCGTCAAGTGACGACTTTAAACGAAATTTTAGATAATAAAGCAAGGAGATATTCGTTATGAAATACAAAATTCGATTTGAACGCAATCTCAGCAGGAGGCAGGAGAACGCACAACTCTATAAAATAAACCGCACCGAGATCATTTTTACTCGTTTTGAGTATAATGGCGCTCAAGGAACTAAAATATCGTTTATTAAAAACGGTGTAAACAAAGTAACGCCGGAAACTATCGATTATGTGCTGAACTATTTTGGATTTGACAGGCACAAAACCGCAAAATACGAAGAAAAGTGGCTCGATAGCAGCAGTGACAACACAGTGGATGTGCTAACTTTTGAGCAAACATTAAACGAAAATTTAATTTAGTTTATCTTTATACTCAATTTTTACAACAATAATATCGTTTTAAAATAATTAGTATTTTCGTTTAAAAAACAAATTTATTGATATTTTTTAACATGTAAAAACGTTATATTCGTTTATTTTGCGTCATATTATTGAATTATTCGTTTATATAAACGATAAATTTGTTTAAGCATCGCTAGTATATCGAAAATTTCGTTGAAAATATTATATATTTCAATTTTGCCTCCTCTTTAACCGGCACTGAAAAAGTTAATATTGGCAAATATATTTTAGTTCCGGTTAATAAATACGCCGCCGACTTAGTCGGCGGCGTACTACTATATGGAGCCATGAATGGAAATTTTTTAACTTCTAAATTCGCTTCAAACTTTTATTGAGTTATGCATCCGGCTTACCAAGCACTGAGCACGGATGCCTTTTTTATGAAAAGTACGTTAAGCGGCGCTTTCCTCAATAAGCTTGCGAATTTTTACACTTATATATCCATGAACTTTATAACGTCGAAAGATAAAAAATAAAATGGGTTTTGCTAAGCAAAACCCATCTTTTACTTTGTGCTGTTATTTGCAGCCTATACCCAGAATTAGTCGTTTGACTCTTCCTTCATCTTGGCAAAGCACTCGCTGCAGTAGACTGGACGGTCCTCACGTGGCTTAAAAGGCACTTTAGCTTCCCCGCCGCATGAAGCACAAGTAGCAACGTACATTTCACGCTCGCCCCTCATCTGATTCTTGCGCGCATCACGGCATGACTTGCAGCGCTGCGGCTCATTCACAAAGCCCTTGGATGCATAAAATTCCTGCTCACCGGCAGTGAATACAAATTCGTTACCGCAGTCTTTGCAAATGAGAGTCTTGTCTTCGTACATAATTTTTACCTCGCTAAAAAAATATTTTTGCCCTGGACGGAATCGCACCGACACCTTTGATTAAACCAACGCTCTGACTTAAGCTACGCGGGCATTATACATTATATAAAGGCTTGCGCCAATTTACCTTAATTTTTGTCTCACCCGCCGCATAGCGTTGTCGACCGTTTTTACCGATATCCTCATTTTGTCAGATATCTCTTTATAACTTAGCCCTGCAAGATATTCATTCATAACATTATATTCCATTGATGTCAAAACCTTGCAGGCTTTTTTTAAAAATATATTTAAATCTTCCTTTGCAATCAACGCAGTGGCCGGATCCGCGTCACCAATTAGCAACTCTTCACCATCATCCAGCGGCTGCAATAAACTTGCCGGTACTCGTTTCTTTGCCATTGCAGCTTTTGCGGCGCTTATCATACTGCGGTCAATACATAAATGCGCATATGTCTTAAACGACGCACCGCAATACCTGTTATACGTATTTACCGCCGACATAAGCCCTATAAGCCCTTCCTGCGATAAATCATCAATTTCAAGCCCAATATTCTTATACCGAGCCGCACAAAGCCTGACAAGCTTTAAATACCTCGAAACAATAATGCCAAAGGCTGAAACATTCCCTCCAGCAGCACTATCCGCCAATGCTTCATCGCACATCTTTTCAAGATAAATATTATCATTACATGATAAACACTGCATTATATGTACCTGCAAACAATGTATATACATTTATATGACTTAATCATACCCTTTTTATGCGATTTTGTCAATACATTTCGAGTGTACAAGCTTTTATTATTAAATTTAGTAAATATTACCATCAATTTATTTTAGAACAAATGTTTACAAACATATGTTCGAGTGATATAATGTGTTTGTACATCTTTTTGATTTAAGCTTTAATAAACGAGTTGATATAAATGGAACTATCTACAGCTGAAAAACTTAAAATACTTGGTGCAGGTGCAAAGTACGATGTTTCATGCGCCTCCAGCGGAGTAAATAGAAAAGCAAAGCCCGGACAAGTCGGCAGCGCTGCCGCTTGCGGCCTTTGCCATACCTTTACCGAGGACGGCCGGTGCATATCGCTGCTTAAAGTGCTGATGTCCAATCAGTGCATATTCAACTGCGCTTACTGCGTAAACCGCGCCGATAACGATATACCCCGCACCGCCTTTACTCCGCGCGAGATTGCCGACCTTACTATAGAATTTTATCGCCGCAATTATATTGAAGGCCTGTTTTTAAGCTCCGGTGTTGTGGGCAGCCCGGACAATACTATGGAGCTTATGATAAAGGCTATACGAATACTTAGAGAGGAATACCGTTTTGGCGGATATATCCACGCGAAAATAATTCCGGGCTCAGACAACCGGCTTGCCGATATTTTAGGACGGCTGTGCGACCGCATAAGCATTAATATGGAGTTTGCCTCCCACCGCGCTTTAAGGCTGCTTGCCGTCGACAAATCGCATACAGACATTATCAGCTCAATGGGCAACGTCACAAACCGGCTTGTGCAAAATAAAGAGGAGCGTCGAAAGTTTAAGTCAGCCCCTCTTTTTGCGCCTGCCGGCCAAAGCACCCAGCTGATAATCGGGGCAACGGCAGAGCGCGATTATACAATAGTACGGCTTGCACAGGCGCTGTATAAAAAGCTTGGCATGAAGCGTGTATATTACTCGGCCTACATGCCCATAGTTAAGCATCCCGATTTGCCGGGAAAAGATGTCTCGCCGCCGCTCGTGAGGGAGCATAGACTGTATCAGGCCGACTGGCTCATGCGCTATTACGGCTTTACGCCGGAGGATATATTCAGCGACAAGGATGAATCGCTAGACCTTGAGGTGGACCCAAAAATTTCATGGGCGCTTAAACATGCCGACTTTTTCCCTATTGAAGTCAACTCTGCCGATTATTACACGCTGCTTAGGGTGCCGGGCATAGGCCAGCGCACAGCTAAAAGAATTATACAGTCCAGACGCTTTTCTCGTTTGGATGATAAAAGTCTTGTCAAAATGGGTATGATACGCAGGGCTTTCTATTTTATCACGGTGAACGGTAAATTTTTAGGGCGATGCGCGCCGGATAATCCAGCGCTTAAGTTTATTCTTAAGGACAACAATTTAAACGGTCAGATAACCTTTGACAGCATTATCTCCGATAAACGTATTGAAGATGAAAAGTCGGCAGCCAAGCTAATAAGCACTGTAAGCACAGCAAGCTATGCATAACTGAATATATGTTTTATGCACTCGTCTGTTTGTACACAACTTCCAATGTTTTTATGCCGTTTGGCGTATGCTTGAGATATCTGGAAAATGATTTTCCAGATATGTTAATGCGGCTCCGGCAAAATTTCAATATATTTATAGTTTATCTTATTTCTTCAATTCCCTGCTTGCACCAAAGAGGCATCTCCGGCTTTTGGGGCAGTGTGGAGCTGATTTTCATCCGGCGTGATAGCCGCAAAATGATATGCGTAAATTAAATCTGTAAGGATATGGCTTTCTCATCCTTATATATTAAATGTAATACTCATTAACGCCGGTAAGATTATGTCGGCACATGCGGCTTTAATGGCAGTTTTATATTTTTCAGCGATGCATCAGCAGCTTTTCCGACATGCCGCATCAATAAGTTTACAGCAGATATAAATTTTTATATTATTTGCCCGAACGCTTATGAGATATTCCCATATTTTAGCCGCTTGCGTGCTTTTATTATCCAGCGCCGGCCATACTGCATAGACATTATGAGGGTGATAATTTTATGTTATATCTAATATATGAAAGCAGCTTTGAAGGTTTTTTAACAGCTGTTTTTGACGCCTTTTACCTTCGCCGCACCGATATACGTCTTCTGCCGGAGTGTGCAGAGCCGCCTTTGCTTTTTGACTGCCGCACAGTATATGCCGACTCCGGCAAGGCGATGCGTGTGCAAAAAGGCATAAAGCAGAAGCTCGGCACAAATACGCTTTGGACTATTTTTACAGCATGGCTCTCGCATGAGGACAATATAGAAGATATACTGCTCTCTTATCTCCGGCTTGCATTTAAGCTGGGTGCCGACATAAGCAAAATGTCGCAAAATGACGCCGTTTTTAAGGCAATATCAACCGCCGAACGGGTAAAAAGAGAAGCTCACCGCTTTAAAGAGTTTGTACGTTTTAAAAAGTATAAGGACATTTATGTTGCCGACATATTTCCTGATTTTGAAATTCTGCCGCTCATTGTCCGGCACTTTTCAGAGCGATTTAACGACCAAAATTTTATTATTAGGGACAAGCATTATCATAAAGCGCTGATTTATTACGACAAAAGAGCGGCAATAGTGGATATTACGGAATTTTTGGATCCTGATGATATGAATGAGGACGAATTTGAAGATATGTGGAGAAAATATTACTCCGCCATGTGTATTGAAAGCCGCAAAAGTCGGCGCAGAATGCTTTCGTTTATGCCGCTTAAATATCACAGATATATGCCAGAAAAGCGGCCAGATTTTTCCGGAGAATAAAAATATTAATAAAACAAAGTTCCGTTTTTAAATATAAATCAATTTATATATTATGTTAATTACTATATACTATTTAAACTGATAAAACACAATATATTAAGTTTATTTTTAATATTATGTAAATTAGAAACATTTTGTTTCGTATCGTAGACTTGCTAAAATTAAAAGGTATTACGTTTGTCATCCGCACATTTATGCTCAACACACAAATGTGCGGATGTTTGTTTTGCTCAAATTACATATGGAATTTTGTATAAAATTTCCGGTAAATATAGAGTTATATTCTAAAGTGAAAGCTTGTCTGTTTGCCTTGACAACATATTATCGTATTTTATAATTGATATGTCAATGATTGATATATCAATAAAGGTGTTGATAAGATGGAAAACGGATTTTATTTAATGCTGTACAGGGTCTTTCATGCCCAGCGGCATTATCTTCGCCCGAAAGCCGCAAAAATTGGGTTAGGGACAGGTCAGCCAAAAATTTTGTCTTATTTATCGCAAAATGGGTGTGGAAGCCAGCGTGAAATTGCTGATTATTTCGAAATTGACCCTGCGGCGGTATGTCGTATGATTGACCTAATGCAAAAAAGCGGAATGATATCAATACAGACGGACGACGCCGATAGGCGCTCGGATATTATAACACTCACTCCAAAAGGGCGCCGTGCCGGTGATGATTGGAAGCTCAGCTGTGATGAGGCGGAAAAAATTATGCTGCAGGGCTTCTCTGATGATGAAAAAAGGCAGTTTGCCGATTTTCTTGTGCGTTCCTACCGCAATCTGCGCGGCGCCGACGACTGCAGTGAATACTCATAGCATGGGCCTTTAGGCGACGATTAGAACATTTATTGCATATGGCTAAATAAGGAAATATTGTTTATTCACTGCTTTGGGAGGCATAAATTTAATGAAAGAGCTTAAACATCTTTTCAGCTACCTCGGCCGTTACCGCAAGGACCTTATTTTTGCGGCTCTTCTGCTGTTTGCCGAGACGGCCTTTGAGCTGATTATACCTGTGCTTATGGCGGACATAATAGACGTCGGCGTAACAAATCATGATATAGGATTTATTCTGCACAAAGGCATACAAATGGCGCTTTGCGCGCTTGGTGCGCTTATAACTGGGCTTCTTTACGCAAGGTTTGTGGCGAGAGCTGCATATGGCCTTGGCGCAAATATACGCGAAGCGGAGTATAAGCGCGTGCAGGATTTCGCCTTTTCAAACCTCGACCATTTTGAGACTTCATCCCTTATAACCCGCATGACAACCGACGTCACCGTTATTCAGAACGCCATAAACGGCGGACTTAGGCCGTTAGTGCGCGGTCCAGTTATGCTCATAATGGGCATTGCCCTATCGGTATATATGAACGCGAGGCTTTCGGTCGTATTTTTTGTCAGCACGCCGTTGCTCGCGCTTATACTTGTATTTATTGTGCGCAAGGTTGCGCCGATGTACCGCCGGCTTCAGAAGTCTATGGACCATCTAAACAACGTTGTGCAGGAGAACCTAACGGCTGTGCGCGCGGTTAAGGCGTTTGTCCGAGGTGAATATGAAGAGGAAAAATTTCAGAGCGTAAACGGCGAGCTTATGCAGACCAGCCAGCGCACTTTCCATTTTGCCGTGCTTAATCTGCCGGCCTTTCAGCTTATGATGTACACTGCGGCGGTGCTGATTATGTGGTTTGGCGGAAACATGATAATAAACAGCACTTTGCAGGTTGGCGAGCTCACCGGATTTTTGAGCTATGTGCTTCAGGTTATGAACTCACTTATGATGATTTCAAATGTATTTTTGCTGCTGACGCGCTCTTTAGCCAGCGCTCAGCGAATTAACGAAGTATTGAGTGAGCCGATAGCGCTTGTCTCACCACCGGAAGCATGCACTGATATTCGCGACGGCAGCGTCGACTTTATAGGCGTCTCTTTTAAATATCACGAAGACGCTGAGGAATATGCATTATCAGACGTTAATCTTCACATAGATGCCGGCCAGACTGTAGGAATTTTAGGCGGCACGGGTTCTGCTAAGACGACACTTGTCCAACTCATCCCGCGGCTGTACGACGCCAGCGTCGGCGAGGTGCATGTAGGCGGAAAAAATGTTAAAGATTATGACCTTTCATCCCTTAGAGACGCTGTGGGTATTGTTTTGCAGAAAAACGTCCTGTTTTCCGGCACTGTGCGCGAAAATCTGCTTTGGGGCAACGGCGAGGCCGACGACGAGACAATTTGGCAGGCCTGCAGGGCCGCCTGCGCCGACGAGTTCCTCAGCCGGATGCCCGGCGGTCTTGACGCTGATTTAGGTCAGGGCGGAGTTAATGTGTCCGGCGGGCAGAAGCAGCGTCTGTGCATAGCCAGAACACTGCTTAAAAAGCCAAAAATACTCATTTTCGATGATTCCACCAGCGCCGTCGACACCGCTACTGAAGCTAAAATAAGAAGTTCGCTCGCTGAAATATCCGATATGACGAAAATCATAATTGCTCAGAGGGTAACCTCCGTAATAGACACCGACAAGATAATAATACTTGAAGATGGGCGCATACACGCTGTCGGCACTCATAAAGAGCTTCTGAAGAGCGACCCAATATATCAGGAAATATATTACTCTCAAATGAAAGGAGAAAAAGAAAATGCCTAATACCTCCAGCCGAAGCAGGCCTAAGAACTTGCTGCATACACTGCGCACACTCCTTTCATACATGGGACGGCATAAGCTGCTTCTCCTTGTAGTCGCCCTGCTCGTCACAATAAGCGCCGTGGCCAATCTGCTCGGCACCTATATGATACGCCCGGTGGTAAACAACCTTACCTCCGGCGACATGCGCGCACTAATAACCGGCGTGCTTATCACCGCCGCGATATATCTTGCCGGAGTGCTTTCGGCATACGGCTATACTCAGACAATGGTAAAAGCGGCGCAGAAAGTGCTCTTCGACATTCGCCGTGATTTGTTCGCGCATATTCAGAAGCTGCCGCTGAAATTTTTCGACAGCAGCCGCCACGGCGACATAATGAGCTATTTCACCAATGACGTTGACACAATATCCGATGCCTTAAACAACAGCTTTGCTATAGTAATTCAAAGCTTTATTCAGATTGTCGGCACGCTAATTATACTTTTTATACTCAACTGGCAGCTTTCGCTTTTTGTTGTTGTAGGATATGCCTGCATGTTTATTTATATAATCTTCAGCGGGCGGCGCAGCAAGGCGTACTTTTCGCGCCAGCAGGAGTCTTTAGGCGATTTGGACGCATATATTGAGGAAATGGTAAGCGGCCAAAAGGTAGTAAAAATATTTAATCATGAGAAAGAAAATTTGGAGATATTCAGAAGCAAGAACGACAAGCTCCGCAAGGCGGGTACCGGCGCGCAAAGCTATGCGGCGACCATGGTTCCGGCGGTGGTCAGCATATCATATATAAATTATGCGATTGTGGCGGTACTGGGCGGAATTATGGCGCTGCGCGGCATGACGGACGTCGGCGGTTTGGCAAGCTACTTAGTATTTGTGCGTCAGGCGGCAATGCCTATAAATCAGTTTACTCAGCAGAGCAACTTTCTGCTTGCAGCTTTGGCCGGTGCCGAGCGCGTATTTAATGCAATGGCTCTTAAGCCGGAAATAGACGACGGGAAAATACGCCTTACAAATGTAAAATATGAAAACGGCAGGATAATCCCCTGCAGTCAAAAAACTGGGCAGTGGGCTTGGCAGAAGCCGGACGGCGAGCTTATACCGCTTAAGGGCGACGTCCGATTTAACCATGTAACCTTTGGCTACGACGACGGTCATCCGATACTAAAGGATATAAGCCTCTATGCAAAGCCCGGACAAAAAATCGCCTTTGTCGGCTCTACCGGCGCCGGCAAAACTACTATAACCAATCTTATAAACCGATTTTACGATGTACAGGAAGGCGAGGTCCTCTACGACGGAATCGATGTAAAGGACATCCGTAAGGATGACCTCAGGCGTTCGCTCAGCATAGTTTTACAAGATACGCATCTTTTTACCGGCACTATTGCCGACAACATACGCTTCGGAAAGCTTGGAGCAAGCCTTGACGAGGTAAAGCAGGCGGCAAAAATAGCCAATGCCGACTCCTTTATACGTCGCCTGCCGCAGGGCTATGACACAATGGTGACGTCCGACGGCGCCAATCTCTCACAAGGACAGCGACAGCTTCTTGCAATAGCCCGCGCCGCTATAGCCGACCCGCCGGTGCTTATTTTGGATGAAGCAACCTCATCGATAGACACCCGCACCGAAGCAATAATCGAAAAGGGCATGGACCAACTTATGGAGGGACGTACAGTTTTCGTAATAGCACATCGGCTTTCAACTGTGCGAAACGCCAATGCTATCATAGTGCTTGAGCACGGCCAAATTGTGGAGCGCGGCGACCACGACGACCTTCTTGCTCAAAAGGGAGAATATTATCAGCTCTATAACGGTATGTTCGAGCTTTCATAAATTTATAATTATTATAAATTATGCTGTTTTTATAATCGATAATTGGTGTTTAAGCCATAGCTAAATATAAATTTCTCATAGAAAGTATCAACAACTGCACCTTTAAGGGCAATTTAACCGTTTAACAAAACACAAAAAAACATCTACCGGCTTTAAGAGCGTAGTTTTAAGAAAAAAATAGAGGGACGGCCGTACGCCGTTCCCCATAAAAAGTTTCTTATCTCACCGCCCCATTACCGGTGGATGTTTTTTATGCGGGGAAAGACCTAGCTCCTCACAGATACGTAAAACGCATAATACGGTCTGCCAGCTGCGCTCAGACTGCTGCTTGCCGTCCGTGAACAGGCCGAGTTCACTCATCCTCAGTTGTTCTCTTAATTCGTTCTTTCAATTGCTTCGCAGTACATTTCGCTATGCGGCGGGCAAAATTGCCCGCCGCATCCGCGCAGCGTCCGCGGCACCAGAGACTGACTTCGATATTTCTATTTTCGCTCCTCTATTTTTCATATTTATTTTGTGTGTGACAGAGACTATTTATGTAGTTCATACGCATCAGAATGCCCGCCTTATCGCTTAAGCTTTCCAAAACCATGCGCCTAGCGTGTGGTTTTACTATACAAAAAAATCCGCAGTAATAATACTGCAGATTTTTTATATTAATAGCTTAAAACATTGGCCGAAAACATAATTTAGCTATAATTTTTAATAATATATAATGCTAAACATTATAGGAATCAGGGCAGCTAAGTATCCATAACCGCATTTGCTTTTACGATATATCCGGCAAATTCGCGCTTTACCCTTTCTTCAGCATCGCTTTCCAATACGTTTCTATCAAATTCTACGCCTACGGGTACAAATATGTCAAACAGCATTTTTTGCTGATCTTTATATAGTCTAAAATCAACTATTGTCAAAGATGGATTTATGCTGCCTATTATCTCCTGCACCCGTGCCTTAACATCTAGCGTTTCTACGTCCTTCGTCCCTGTTGGGTCAATATGAATAAGTGCGTGAATGCCAAGCTTTAATTCTATCTCCTGCTCGCACATATCAACCATTTCATGGCACTCAACAAGCCCCATATCCTGCGGGACTACTGCGTGCAGGCTCGCAAATGCACGCCCTGCTCCATAGCTATGTATTGTCAGTCCGTGTATGTCGAGTATATTGTCATAAGACAGCGCTATCGCCTTAATTTTATCGGTTACATCCCTTGACGGAGGCTGGCCAATCAGTGGGTCCAGCGTCTCCTTAACTGATTTTACGCCCGTTACTATTATCATTACTGCAACGGCAAGACCTATATATGCATCAATATTTATATTAAATGCGTCAAACATTACAGATGATACGAGCACCGCGCCGGTGGCTATGCAATCCGTAAAACTGTCGGCCTTTGCCGCCTTAAGCGCCAAAGAGTTTATTTTTTTGCCGGTATATGCATATACGCAGCCCATTATCAGCTTTAAAACGATTGACAATATAAGGACTACATATATCAGCACTCCTGTATCAAGCATTTCAGGGTGAAATATTTTCTCTACAGATGATTTTATAAGTTCAACGCCGACCAAAATAATTATCATCGACACGGCCAGCGCCGACATGTATTCCATTCTTCCGTGGCCAAACGGATGCTCCTTATCAGCCGGACGCGACGCAAGCTTGAAGCCGAACAAAGTTATCACAGAACTCCCGAAATCAGAGAGATTGTTAAAAGCATCCGCCATAACTGCAATTCCGCCGGATAATATTCCCGCTGCGAGCTTAGCGATAAAGAGCACAAAATTTATTATCATGCCGAAAATTCCGGCTTTTATTCCATATGCCGAGCGTGTACCGTTTATATCTTTATTATTGTTGGCGGATTTCGTTTTATCAAGCATATTTTCACCTTAGTTTAATTGGAATATGGTAAAGGTTTGTCTGTAGTTATCATAAAATACTCTGAATTTGATAGGCAATGTTCACCGACGTTCACATATAACATATGCACAGCTGCCGCTAAGCATGGAAATAATTTTGCCTGCGGGCAGAGCTATGTTTTTCTGCACGCACCGCTTAACCGCAGCCACAGCCGCTTCTGCTTCGCAGGTGTATATCAATTTAGTGCCATTTTCACTCATCAATTGCCCTTGCTTGACATGCTGTGCTAATCTCCTATATAAAAGCCTTTAAATATAATCCGCCGGTAAAGTTATATCCGGCTGGCTGTGCTATTACAATTGCTTTGCCGGCAGGTCGTTGCAGTCAGCTGTATCTATTTGCGTTATCTGCTTTGACATAGTAAAAGTATACATTATTTACATTAAGCGCAAAGAATTATAAAGCACATCAAAAAAAGAGAAGCGCATGATATGTTAAAAAATATTACAGCTTGCCCTTTTTACCGCCCAGCTTAATATCGCCGGAAAGTATGTTTGTGTCAAATGTGAAAGACAAATTAGACTTTCTGCGCGCCCTTGCAAAGGCCAAATCCACAAGTTCGTCAAGCAACTGAGTGTATGTAAGGCCGCTTTTTTCCCACAAATAAAATGAAAGTGAGCCGGGAATAGTATTTACCTCATTAAGATAAATTTTGTTTTCATCCGCTGTATCAATTAAAAAATCAATACGAACAACGCCGCTGCCGCCTATAGCTTTAAAGGCCGCTTTGGCCACAGAGGCTATTTCCATCGATTTTTCTTCAGGCAAGTCTGCCGGAATAACACGCGACATAGACTCCATTCCCTTAGAGCCGCCCGTTTTTCCGCTTTTGCCGGACGACATATACTTATCCTCATAAGAAAGTATTTTGTCGCTCATAATCGGCTCTTCACACACCGACGCTCTGCACGACTGCGCGTCGCCCAGCACCGAGCAGTTAATTTCCCTTAAATGCTCTATCGCCGGCTCTACAAGTATGCGCACGGCAAAATTCATAGCGAGTTTTACAGCTTCCTTTAGCTCTTCCCTGCCGCTTGCCTTGCTTATGCCGACGCTGGAGCCTAAATTGACCGGCTTAACTATCACCGGATAACCAAGCTCTTTTTCTATCTGCTCGGTTATACTCTCTTCAGATTCTATCCACTCTTTGCCAAAAAAAGCAATGTCGCTCAGTACAGGGACACCGCTCTGCCTCATAAGTTTTTTGCATATTTCCTTGTCCATACCTATTGCCGAAGCTGCTACAGAGCATCCGGCATACGGTATATCCAGCATTTCCAGCCAGCCCTGAAGCGTGCCGTCCTCGCAGTTTGTGCCATGCACAACCGGCAATACGACGTCTATTCTAAACAGCGCCTTTTTGCCGACCTTAACGCCCTTTTTCTCATATATATAAACGCCGTCGGTCTCACGTGTGACTATAACCCTTTTGCATTGCTTAAGCAGCGCAGGCATATTCTTATAATTTGATATTTCCATTAAAGCGCTGCCGGTATAAAACCCGCCGTCTTTAGCAATGTAAATGGGTATTACATCGTATTTGGCTGTGTCCAGCGACTGCATTGCCTGCACCGCGCTTATTATAGAAATCTCATGCTCGACGGAGCGGCCGCCGAACAGAACTGCCAAATTTATCATTATAATCATCCCCCAAAATTAATCGTAATGCTATAAATAATATCCGCTGTCTAAGCACTTGACTGCAATATAATAAACGCGGACAAATAAGAAAAGTATAGGCATATTTACCGCTTTGATGCAGCTTTAATAGATTTTCGGCTTATTAAACTGGAAATATCCTCTGCCGCAGATTAAAGCATAGCATACGCCGCCGAGCTTTAATCTGACTTTTACTGATACATAAATCAGCCTCTGCTTAGCCTTGTCAAGCTCTCTACAGCGCCTGCGCTTCGGCACTCGGCTACTGCTTTTCATAATTGTCCGGCAAATCATTTTCAAATAATACCACCGTATCGCTGCCGCACATTGAGCTAAGCCTTGCCGCCGCCTCTTTAAAGGTATTTACTACGTACAGCCGCTCACTGTCAAATCCGGATTTCTCTATAGCGTCTTTCATGGGCGCCGCCCGCTTCTCGCCTACCAGTATTATATCGTCAGCCGACTTTGCCATAACCTCGCCAAAATGATAATTGACGTCATATTCCCTCTCGCCGAGTTCAATAACGCCGGGAGTAACAATTATTCTGCGCTTGCCGGCAAATGATGCGAGCACATTCGCCGCTTCAATGCATCCCTCCGGATTTGAATTGTACGAATCGTCTATAAGCACAGAGCCGTTTATATACCTGCGCAGCTGCAGACGATGCTCCACGCTCTCCAGCATAAATGCCGCACATTTTATATCGTCTGTACTCATTCCCAGCTCCATGCATACCGCAGCAGCGGCGGCAATGTTGCACACGTTATGTGCGCCGAGCAGCTTTGTCTGTATTTTTACGCGCTCGCCCTTGCAGTTCAGTTCAAAAACACTTCCGCTCGAAGATGCGGAAATGTTTTCAGCATATACATCGGCGTCTCCGCTTTTGGCGGCATATGATACAACCTTAGCGCCTCTTCCGGCATTTTCGCGTATCAGCTTATTGTCAAAATTGAGAAACATTGTACCGCCGGCGGATTTAACAGCATCGTAAAGCTCAAACTTGGTTTTCAGCACATTGTCTATACTTCCAAATGTGCTGAGATGCTGCTCGCCGACAGAGGTTATTACACCCATTTGCGGCCTTACAAGGTCGCAAATTTCTTTAATGTCGCCCACGCGCTTTGCGCCCATTTCCACTACAAACACCTGCGTCGCGGGAGTAAGGTGTTCTCTAATTGTGCGTACAACGCCAAGCAGCGTATTAAAGCTGCCGGGTGTTATTGTGACGTTATACTTCTCGCTCAGCATACGGCCCAAAATGTATTTTGTGCTCGTTTTGCCGTAGCTTCCCGTCACGCCTATTATCTTCATATCAGGGCGCTTTTTGAGTATTTTCTTTGCATCGTTTATATAATAGAGATTTATAAGCTTTTCTATCGGCAAATTTATAATATTGAGAAGTATAACATAAAACGGCGATAAAAACAGCAGCACCGCCAACGTATATACATAAACCGACAAGTCGACTTTTAATATCAAAAGTATGAGCAGGTAAAAGATTAAAATAATGGCAGATGTAGCATAAAGACGCTTTACACGTGAAGTGAATACTAATTTTTTCTTTGCGTTTTTCTGCCCGCTTATTACAGATATAGCGCGAAATATTCCGGTAATTACCGCCGTTATAAGGAGCGGAATATACAACCAAAGCTTTGACATAGCAAGCGCCGCTATAGCTGCCGACACAATTAAAGATACAACTGTCTTATATGAAGCCGCGCCCTTGAGGTAATTTATAAATCTCGAATTAAAATATGAATTCTGCTGCAGCATGTGTATTTGTCCGGTTATTGTGAACATAAGCGTAACCGCTAATATGACTGAAGATATTTCAAGAATAATATTAATGCTGCTCACCCTTTCTAAACGGTTTAAAATTATCAATCATCACGGCGGACTTAAAGGCGCATGTTAAATTGTCCTCGTCTTTGCCAATGTGCTCTTTTATCACCGCCGCACATAGCTGTTGTCGGATTTAGCTTTTTTAAAGCATAATAAATAATACGGAACTATTTCGCAGAAATCGCCGATTATTTTAAGAGATTAGCTTAAGAAGCTGTCAATTATTTTTGCGACCTCGAACGGACTGTCTAAAAATGCAAAATGCCCCGCTCCCTTTATCACGCATACGCCCGCGTCGTCTATATACGATGCTATTATATTTGCATCCTCAACTGTTGCCGCCGTGTCATTTTCTCCATATATAAGCAAGGTGGATGCCTTTATGTTGGACAGCACTCCGCGCATATCATGATTTATAAGCCTTACCATTGTCTGGCGCAGCACCTCAGGCGCGGATTTATAATCGGCAGAGCCGAAATGGCTGCGGGCTTTGTCCAGCATGTTTTTGGAATATTTTCTCACGCCCGGCAGCAAAAGTACTCTTTTAATAAATTTAAACACCGACTGGCGTATCCTCTGCTTAAATGTTTTCTTGTGCTTTATTCCGGCAGCACCGAGCAAAATAATTTTGTCGGGCGACAGCATGCCGGTGCCGCAAATCTGCATAATAACGCGGCCGCCGTTAGAGTGGCCTATAAGTATCGGATTTTTAAGCCCTGCCTGTTCTATAAATTTTACTACAAAATCAGCATAGTCCTGCACATCCCAAGGCTCAGCCATTATCTGACTGCCTCCCACACCGGGAAAGTCAATCGCCGTTACCCTAAACCTTGAGGACAAATGCTTCATAATATGCTCATATAAATCCAGCGTTGCTCCCCAGCCGGGAAGCAGGAGTATGTCTTTTTCATTGCTTTGGCCGAGAACTTCATACCGTATATCGAGTCCGTCAATGTTTATCTGCAAGCTTAACACCCTTTTCATTGGCGTTCGCCATTATTTCTATTTTGCACATTTTTTTGCTGCTATATTAACATTTTACTCATTTAAGCTAAATTTGTTACAAATCAATCATTCTTTAAGCAAAACGCCGTAAAAATCCGCGATTTTAACTCAAATAAAGCTTTTTCCTTTAAAGCATAAAACATAAGCTATTTACAAGACAATAGATTTACCGCCGAATACCGGAGCAACATACAGCATGTAATCGATATTTTCGACCATTCCGCTTCCCGAAAGATTTGCCTTAGACGTTTCATATGCCAGCGCCGGATAGTTGTTTTCCCTGCTCAAATGCGCTAAAATCATGCGCGTTGTCCCGCTCTTTACAAGCCGGCAAAGCTCATCTGCGCAAACTGCATTTGACAAATGTCCGATGTCCGACATAACTCTCCGCTTAAGCTCATACGGATATGGCCCGTTTTGCAGCATCATTATGTCGTGATTAGACTCAAGCACAACCGTCCCGCAGCCAGTAATGGCAGAGCGCACCTCTTCGCTGATATGCCCCAAATCGGTAGCTATTGCTATTTTCTGTCCGTCGGTCAGTTCTATGCAATATCCGCAGCTCTGGCGTGCATCGTGCGGAGTAGCAAAGCTTTTTATCAGCATATCTCCGACTTCAACACCGCCGGACGGAATTTCAAACGATTTTACCCTGCTTGATAAATCGCCGTCCTGCTCCATACCCTCAAGCGTGCCGCGCGTAGCATAAACCGGTATATTGTGTCTGGACGCTAAAACACGTACGCCGCTTACATGGTCGCTGTGCTCGTGCGTTATAAAAATCGCCCTTATTTTAGATATATCGGAATCTATATCTCGCAGCGCCTGCTCTATTTTGCGTGCACTGACGCCGGCGTCTATAAGTATGCCGTCGCCGCAATGCCCTATAAATATGCTGTTTCCGGTGCTGCCACTGAATAAATTGCAAATACGGGACATATGTATAAATTCACCTGCTAAGCTGAAACAATAATCAATATCTGTCGCCGGCACCTTTTCAACTCGTTAAACCGGCCCCAGTTTATCGCTTTAAATTATATGTTAATACTGCCTTAATATATATGCTTTTCATTAAATTATAGCATACCTTTATAGCTTTGTGTAGAATAATTATTCCTATAAAGCGGCATTGCATTATCGGCTGATTAATTTTGCGCAGCCGTTTTCGCCGCGTTAATCTGACGTACAATTAAAATTGATTTTAAACATAATAAGGAATATCAGAATTTTGCCGCAGTCTGCACGAAAAGCCTTAAAATATAGGCCAATAATATTATTAGTAAAGCCGCCACAAATGCGGCGGCATTTTTATTCTAAGTAACTATTTTTATTGATACCTAATAATTACTGAGCCTTGGCAACAAATATCTGCGGATTTTTCTTCATCTCTATTGACGCGCCTAAATCCACAAATTTACCTACAAGATTTTCATAGCCGCGCTCAATGTGATGTATGTCCTCTATCTCCGTGCAGCCATGCGTTATAAGCCCCGCTATTATCATGGCCGCTCCAGCCCTTAAGTCGGTTGCGGAAATGGGGGCCGGCTTTAACTCCTTTACGCCCTCAACAACGGCAATTTTACCGTCTACCTGAATTTTTGCGCCCATTGACGTGAGCTGCTCAACGTATCTGAAACGATTGTCGAAAATTGATTCAGTTACAATGCTCGTCCCATGCGCTACCGACAGCATTACTACCGTCTGCGGCTGCATATCCGTCGGAAATCCCGGATGCGGCATTGTCTTTAAATTTATCTTTCTGAGTTCTCCAGTCCTTCTTACCCTTATGGCCTCGTCATATTCAGTTATCTCGGCGCCCGCTTCAATAAGTTTTGTGCTTATCGATTCAAGATGCTTCGGTATTACATTCTTAATAAGAACATCGCCGGCAGTGGCCGCCGCCGCTACCATATATGTCCCCGCCTCTATCTGGTCGGGTATTATGGAATAAGCCGTACCCTTAAGCGAGCTTACCCCGCGTATTTTTATAACGTCGGTGCCGGCGCCCATTATGTCAGCACCCATTGAGTTTAAAAAGTTTGCAAGGTCGACTATGTGCGGCTCCTTTGCAGCGTTCTCTATAATAGTAAGGCCCCTGGCCTTGCATGCGGCGAGCATTATGTTCATTGTGGCGCCTACAGACACAACATCAAGATATACCTGTGCGCCAAGAAGTCCGTCAGTCTCTACATTTATAAGGCCGTGCTCAAGAGTAACATCACAGCCAAGCGCCTCAAAGCCCTTTATATGCTGGTCTATTGGGCGTACGCCAAAATTACAGCCGCCCGGCAGCGCAACCTTAGCCCTGCCAAATCTGCCCAGCATTGCGCCTATAAAATAATATGAACCACGCATGACCTTTGTCTTTTCATGTGGAATTATGTCGAAGCGTATACCGCGAGGATCTATTTCATAAGTCGTCCTGTTTATCATTTTTATATCCGCGCCAAGGTCGTATAATATTGAAAGCTCTGTGGCGGTGTCAGATATATCCGGTACATTTTCCAGCCTGCAAATCCCGTCCGACAGCATTACCGCTGGTATTATTGCCACTGAGGCATTTTTTGATCCGCTGACGTTTACCTCGCCCTTAAGCGGGGTGCCGCCGTTTACTATATATTTGCTCAACAAAGGCCATCTCCCTTGCGAATTTTCTTTGTATTATAAAATTAAAACCAATTTATAATACCATATAATGTACCGCTTGTCCAGTACCTACACTATTTTTTGCTTTTCTTGCTAAATTTTGCCGCAGCAAGTCCTGCCGCAGCTCCCTGGCCTACGGCCTGCGAAACTTGGTATATACCGCCGGTGCAGTCGCCTGCTGCAAACAGGCCCGGCACATTGGTCTGACCGTCTGCGTCGGTTTTTATTATCCCATTTTCCGTTATCACGCCCAGCTTTAAGGCAAAATCACCCGCTGAAGCCATACCGAGCGCTATAAAAAGCCCGTCTATTTCTTTATGTTCTCCGTCTTCAAGCTCAAGCCCGCCGAGCACGCTCTGACCTGATGCGTCGCTTTTTGTAAGTACGCTCAAAATCGGCCGGCTTTCTATTTTAAAATCCGACGGAGCTTCTACTTCCAAAACCTGCCCGTTTGTAAAAATTGTCACGCTGTTTGCAAATGTCGATAAATGTTTTGCCTCTGATACGGCATACGCGCCGTTGCCAAGCACGCCGACATCCTTTCCCCTGTAAAAAAATCCGTCGCAGACGGCGCAGAAGCTAACGCCGTGCCCCTCAAGCGCGTCTATACCATTAATACCGGATTTCTGCCGGCGGCGGCCCAACGCTAAAATAACGGCGCCGCACTCTATTCTCATGTCGCCGGCTATTACCGCAAATGAGCCGTCGTACTCTATCGACGTCGCCTCCGCCTCAAAAATATCGACGCCAAGACGTTTTGCCTGATTTATCCCGCGCTCATTTAGCTCACGGCCGGATATTTTTTCAAAGCCATAGTAATTTTCAATTACCTCGGCAGTGTCGAGCACGCCGGCACCCGCTGAGATTACCGCCGTTTTAACGCCGGCTCTTACTGAATAAATAGCCGCTGAAATTCCTGCCGGACCGCTGCCAATTATGCAAACACCATATTTCATATCTTACACCACTTAGAAATTTATCGCCTTTATTATTATGTCGGTTTTTTGATTAGTTTACACTTGTAATTTTTTTATTTTTATGCTTTTTTATCCAGATTATTTTTAAAAATATCAATTAAAAAATCTAATATCATCTGCTAAAAAACTTTTTTATACTTGGTAAAATTTATCTTTATCTATTATAACATATTTTTCGCTCAAAAAACATTACAAAACCTTAACCCTTATTACAAACATCTGATGTGACGTTAGAAAATCTATTTGTAAATTCAAAATAGCGCAGGATGCGCCATAATTATAAAGGCTTCGTTAAAATATTTCCTGCCTTACATGATGATTTGTACATAAAAATATAAAATCATATATTAAACTTTATAATAAGCTATTTAAACAATTCATTTTCTAAATTCTGTATTCTTTCTCTGCGCGCGGATTCTGCCCTCTTATCGACAGTATACTCTCCGTTTTCGTAATTTATTACGCTGCCCTCTTTTACTCCATTAGGCAAAGCGCTCAGCTTTATCTCGGACATATTCCGCTTCTCGTCCTCACACACGGCGATATCGCCTTCTATCCTGTCAATTATATATCTCATAATAAACTCCATGATTTTTTTATGCTTTTATTATAATTATTATTGACATGTAAGTTCTTTAAAAATCACATGTCAATTATCGGTTTTTAAATCGTAATAAATATCGTCTATTATAAATGTTATATTTCCGTTATAGTCTGTCCTAAGTATCTTACCGCCGAAAGCATTTACACGGCTCAGCACTTCGTCCGCAGGATGCCCAAAAGTGTTTCCTTTCCCCGCGCAGAAAACAACATATTCCGGCGATACGGCTTTCAAAAATTCATCTGTAGTGGAGGTTTTGCTTCCGTGATGTCCGGCCTTCAGCACATCGGCTTTTAAGTTTTCCCCATATGCGTTTATCAAATCCTGCTCAGAGTCTTTCTCGGCATCGCCGGTTATGAGAAAGCTTAAAGCCTTTGTTTCAACCTTTAATATAAGCGATAAATTATTCTCATTTCCGACATATTCGCCGACCGGCCCAATTATAGTAACAGACGCCTCGCCAACATCTATTTTCATGTTTATATACGGCTCTGCTTTTGCCACGCCGTTTTCAGATACGGCCGTTTTAAGTCTTTCATAAGCAGCAGCGTCGGCATCGCCCGATGGATTTGCTTCCTGCATAATTATCCGCTTGGCGCCGATTTTATCTATAATATCTGCAAAAGAGCCCATGTGGTCCTCGTGCGGATGTGTTGCCACCAGATAGTCAATCTCCTTTATTCCAAGCGTAAGCAAGTACCTTATTAACTCATCCGACGCGCTGTAAGGGCCGCTGTCTATAACCGCCGTCTCACTTTCGCTCATTATAATCATGCAATCGCCCTGACCAACATCTGCGAATATTATACGCGTATCGTTTTTATATGCGTCCTTGCCCAAGCCGACGCTCGTGTAAATAAAATTCCATATATTAGTTTTGCCAAAATAATCTGTGGCGGTTATTACTATCGATATAACGACAAAGACGGCTATTATTATGGTGCAAAGGCTCAGCTTTATCTTTCTGCTGCTCTTTCCCACACGCTTTCCTCCAAACTACGCCGTCTTTTAAACCCATTTTATTTAGATTTTGCTCGTTTGACTTATCCGTAAAAATATTTATAAGAAAACAGCCGATAATGCGGAATGTCCACATCGAAAATTAAAATTAAACAAGCGCCTAAAGCTTTACGCGTCCAGGCTTTAAGCTTTAACAGTACTTCGCCGGCGATGCGTTTTATGCATATATCTGCGCCGCTTTATGCATATACACCAGCAAAAGCCATCGTATAAGCCTGCACATCTGCCAACGCATTTACACATCCTCCGGCATATCTGATGAACGAGCTTTCATTTCCATCCACTGCTGCTTGGTAATAAGCACCTTGCGCGGCTTTGAGCCCTCGCTCGGCCCGACTATTCCACGCTGCTCCATTTCGTCCACTATTCTCGCCGCTCTCGCATATCCAAGCTTAAGCTTGCGCTGCAGCAACGACGTCGCCGCCTGGCCGGCGTCGACCACTACATCTACAGCCGCTTCAAACATAACGTCAGTGTCGCCGTCCTGTGTGCCGCCGCCCTTGGACTTTTCTGCCACCGTCTGACGCTCTATCTCCTGCATTACGTCTTCGTCATATTCTGATTCCCCCGACGTCTTTACAAAGTCCACTATGCTCTCTATTTCCTTGTCTGTAACAAAGCAGCCCTGCACGCGCTTCGGCTTGGACATGCCGACAGGGTAAAACAGCATATCGCCGCGGCCGAGCAGCTTTTCTGCGCCGCCCATGTCGAGTATTGTGCGTGAGTCGACCTGCTGTGCAACCGTAAGAGCTATTCGGCTTGGTATGTTCGCCTTAATGGTTCCCGTTATAACGTCAACCGACGGGCGCTGAGTCGCTATTACAAGATGCATTCCCGCCGCTCTCGCCATCTGCGCGAGTCGGCAAATAGAGTCCTCAACCTCGTTGGGCGCCGCCATCATGAGGTCGGCAAGCTCGTCTATTATTATCACAATATGCGGCAGCTTCTCTATGTCCTCGCTTATCTCCGCCATTTCGTTATAGCCGTCCATGTTCCTTACACCGTTGTCGGAGAAAAGCTTATACCGCCTCAGCATTTCCGTCACCGCCCAGCCGAGGGCGCCCGCCGCTCTGCGCGGGTCGGTAACGACTGGAACTATCATGTGCGGTATGCCGTTGTATACGCCGAGCTCGACCTGCTTGGGGTCTATCATAAGCAGTTTGACCTCGTCCGGCGTGGCCTTATAAAGCAGGCTTATTATCATGGAATTTACACACACCGATTTACCTGAGCCGGTAGCGCCGGCTATAAGCAGATGCGGCATCTTCGCAAGGTCTGCTAATACTATTGAGCCGGTTATGTCCTTGCCGAGCACAACCGTCAGCTTTGATTTTGCCTCTCTGAACGCCGCGCTGTCTATAAGCTCTCTTATGCCGACAATGTCCGTCTGCTTGTTCGGCACTTCTATTCCCACCGCCGGCTTATTGGGTATAGGCGCCTCTATCCTGACACCGGCCGCCGCCAAATTAAGGGCGATGTCGTCGGCAAGGCCTGTTATTTTGCTTATTTTTACGCCGGCTGACGGCTGCAGCTCATATCTCGTAACCGTCGGGCCGCGGCTTATATCTATTATCCGCGTCTCTACGCCAAAGCTGCGGAGCACGTCCACCAGCTTATCGGCGTTGTGCTTAAGCTCCGCTGTTGTATCGGCGCGGGCCGTCTTTTTCGTCTTGTTAAGCAATGTAACGGGCGGCATTCTGTAATGGCTGCCTTCCTTTTCCATCACAACGCCGGCACCCTCCGGCACCTCAAACGGCGGTTTTTCCTCCGTATTGGATTTATCCGAACCTTCTATTATCTCCTCTATCGTCTTTGGCGGCGGAGTCATGCCGCTGTCCGCCTTTTCGCCTATAGACTGAGCATGCGATTTTATTATCTCCGTCTGACGCTCTAACGCTTCGTTCTCCTGCTCTTCAATGCTGCTTACCTTGTCGCTTATTTTTAATTTGCCCGCAGATTTTTTGGCGCTGGATTTAGCTTTGCCGTCTTCATCGCCGAGCGGCACATCTATATTAAACCTGGCCTTTTGAGGAACCTCATCCTCCGCCTCTTCTTCCATCTCCTGCACATGACGCATATACGCCTCCTCCGCCGACTTAGCCGTGCTTGTAACGGGGCGCGTGATATATTTGAAAAACATTATGAGCGTCATGCCGGTAACCAGCATGAAGAAAATAAATATCAGAAGTATTATTGTTATAATAGCGCCGGTGCGGCCGAACAGATGATAAATCGGCCAGCCGACAAGCGCGCCGAAAAATCCGCCGCCGACGTTGCCGACGCCGGTATTATACGCGCTGACAATATATTCGCCAAACGACGCGTCTATTCCCGACGCTCTCACAATATCCACCGCCGCGCATATAAGCACTATAAGCACTGCCGACTGCCATACCTTTGTGCCGGTCTTGCCTATCGGCTTGTCGAGCGCCGTCATAATAGCGACATAACCCAGCAAAAACGGCCAGATGTACGTGCACACACCGAAAAGTCCAAATAGGAAATTATGCATTATGCTCCATACATTCTGTCCCCTTATAAATACCAAAAACAGAAGAAATACCGCAGCAGCAAAGGTAATCACCGCAGCTATCTGACGTCTGGCTCTTTTTTTATTATTTTCATATGTACTGCTGCCCTTTGCCGGCGCACGCTTTGTCTGCTTTGCCGTAGCCATATATCCTCCTAAATTTTATAATATCAATTATACATACTTTTCCATTTAACATAATACCATTATATCACATGCTGTCTTATTTTACAATCATTCAAAACCAACGATTGCTTTTGATGCTGCAGAAATCGGCCAGTGCAGAAATAACAGCTTTCAGGCTCAGCTTTAGGCATAGGTACTTGAATATATTAGATGCTGAAACATAAACGAAGCTGTCCGAAAAAGCAATGCGTACAGCACAGACTTTTATATTAAATATTGCCGGCAAGCTCATGCCGCGGTTTTCATTAATCATGCAGCAAAAACATCCGGCAGATATTTTCTGCCGGATGTAATTTAGCTATTTAACTATAAGATAACTGTATCAACAAGCAGGACACGCTGTCACTTTAATTTACGCAAAGCTTATATGTCCAACAAACAACTCTGCTGCAGAAACAGCGGCGCAGAACACGCCCATTGCTATGCAGTATATCCCGAATATATTAAATTTATCCCTTTTCACAAGCAGCTGCAAAAGTCTTATTGCAAAAATTCCTACAACCGCAGATACGGCAATTCCTATTATTATCGGCACCGCTATGCCGGGTTCAGCCTGCTCTCCCGATAATACAAACTTTAATATTTTATAGGCGTTTGCTGCAAGTATTGCGGGTATTCCTATGATAAAGGAGAAATCCACCGCAGTTGACTTGCTGTAACCCAGCAAAAGCGCTATCGCTATTGTCGAGCCGGAGCGCGACACGCCGGGGAGTGCGGCAAGACCCTGAAAAAATCCTATCGCTAAAGCTGCCGGGACTGTTATTGCCGTTTTCTTAAGCTTTCTGCCCTTTGCCGCCTGCGCTGCAAACAGCATCATTATGCCGGAGAATACAAACGATACCGCTTCTACCCACAAATTGTTGTCCGATGCAGCGGCTTCCATATAGTCCGAAAAGAAATAAAGCACGCCGAGCGGTATCAGCGATATCACTACCATTACAAGGAAGCGGCGATTATCTGACATTTTGCTCCATGAAAATTTACCTGTAAAAATGTCTTTTATAGTCCTGCCGGCTTCAAGTATCAGCGACCAAATCCTTTTGCGGAACATTATAAATACCGCTAAAAGCGTACCCAAGTGCAGCAGCACCACAAACAGCAGCGGGTCCTCGGTACCGCTGCCAAAAAAATGGTTAAACACCGATAAATGCCCGTCGCTCGATATCGGCAAAAATTCTGTTATTCCCTGAAGTATGCCCTGAAATAAAGCGTATATCCAACTCAAATTTATATCCCCCGCTTACCTGTTTACTTTAACCGGCCAATTAATATATATGTCCGGCATATAAGCATTACCACATTAAATAAGTATTAACGCCTGCCGATACCGCATTGATATTATATTGAGCGGTTAATTGTATAAAACTCAGTTAACATAAGTCTCTGCTATTATAACACAGTATTCGCCTTTAAAGATACATATATAATTATTTTTTTCTAAATCTTTTCTTAAATCTTACAAAACCGTACAGATTTATAAATAAAAATCTTTACAGGCTCACTGCATTATAAAATATCTTTAAGCTTTTCTTTTACTTCTTCAATAGAAATACCCATGCCTTTAGCGATATTCGCTAAATCATCATACTCGGCCTTGCGGCGCGTAATGCCCCAGCCGGAGGATGTTTTTATTCTGACGTCGCCATATTCCGTCGTTACCTTTTGCACATTTCTGTCAAGAGTATAACGGTTGCTTTTATATTCTCTTACGCCAAGCGTTGTGGTATGCCGGAAAATAATTTTCAGCATTGCCTCCTTTTGACTGTCTTTGCACATGCAGCAAAGCAGCACGCCGGGGCGGTTCTTCTTCATTCCCACCGGTATTGTATAAACATCCAGCGCTCCCGCATCAAAGAGCCGCTCAGTCACGTACCCCACCGCTTCGGGCGTAATGTCATCCATATTGCAGCAAAGCTCCGATATACTGCTCTCTGTATCCGTCTCCCCCATAAGCGCCCTGACGCAGTTGGCCCTTTCAAAGTCCTTTTTGCCCAAGCCATAACCTATTTTGCTTACTCGCATTGCCGGCTGTGCGCCGAAATCATGCACAAAATATTTCAGCAGCGCCGCACCCGTGGGAGTGCAAAGCTCTCCCTCAATCTCACCGCCGTATGTCGGAATACCCATAAGTATCCTTGCGGTTGCCGGCGCCGGCACCGGCAAAACGCCGTGAGCGCATCTTACTGAACCGCTGCCCACATGAACGTAAGAAGATATTATGCGCTCAGGCTTCAGCTCGTCAATAAGCATGCATACGGCTGTTATATCGGCTATAGCGTCCATAGCGCCGACCTCGTGGAAATGCACCTCGCTCACCGGCCGGCCGTGAACCTTGCTTTCGGCCTGCGCAATAATGCTGTATACATTCATTACGTTTGTTTTAACACTATTTGAAACAATTAGCCCGTTTACTATCTTCTCAATGTCGCTCATGCCGGCATGGTGATGGCCGTGATGTGCGTCTTGGTGCATGCGCTCATGCATCAAATTTTGATGGCCGGCGCCGTCAGCTTCATCATGCTGATGAAAATGTCCGCATGTATTGGAATTATTGCTAAAATCGGCATTTTCTGCGCTCAATTCGCCGCCATGATGATGAAAATGGGTGTCCGTGCCTGAAAATTCATCTGTGCCGTGCAGGCAGCTATGTATATGATGCTCACTGTGCATATCGTGCGAGTGCGTGACATCGTGCCCATTTGTGTGCATATGTTCATGCGAATGATTATGCGCGCACTCTTCCTCTCCATTTATCAAAACAGATACATGTGTGCCGGTTATTCCGCATTTCGCGCCCCGAACGGCTTTAATCTTTACATTCTCAAGGCCTATTTTGTTAAGGCTTTCAATAAACTCTTCCGGATGAGGGTGAAGCTCTAAAAGTGCGGCGGTAAGCATATCGCCGGCGGCGCCCATTGAGCAGTCTAAATATAATGTTTTCACTGCATATCTCCACCTTTCAAGTGATTTATCGTGCTTGCAAGATAAGCGGCGCCGAAGCCATTGTCTATGTTGACAACGCCAACGCCGCTTGAGCAGGAATTAAGCATAGAAAGCAGTGCGGACAACCCGCCGAAGTTTGCGCCATATCCCACGCTGGTCGGTACGGCGATTACCGGGCAGTCGGACAGTCCGCCTATGACGCTGGCCAGCGCACCCTCCATGCCCGCCACAGCTATTATCACCTGCGCCGACATGATTTCGTCCATGTGTGAAAGCAGCCGGTGAAGCCCCGATACTCCTACATCATAAAGCCGCACCGTCTCATTTCCTAATGCTTCAGCCGTTACGGCGGCTTCCTCCGCCACCGGCATATCGCTGGTGCCGCCGGTTGCGATGACTATTTTGCCATTGCCGTCCGGCTTCGGCATGCTGCCTATCATACCGATTTTGCCGTACTCATTATAATTAAGCGGCAGCTTTTCTGCTATACTCTCCGCCTGCTCCGGCTTCAGTCGGGTAATTAGTATTGTTTCCTGACCGTTTTCTATCATAGCTTTGGAAATCTCAATTATCTGCTGTGCCGTTTTACTTTCGCCGTAAATTACCTCCGCTGCGCCCTGTCTTAAGGCGCGGTGGAAGTCGGGCTTGGCAAAGCCAAGGTCTTTAAACGGCTCCTGTTTCAGGGTGAGCATGGCTTCGTCCGCCGAAACTTTGCCCTCCGATACCTTGCAGAGCAATTCATATATCCCGCTTTGTCTCATTTATTTCACTTCCAGTTATAGATTTAGCCGTATGTCTAAGATATAAAATCTGCCGGCAAAGATGCATAAATGCCGGAATTCCCGCTGACAGTATATATGCATGCGCCCCAAAGTAGGCTATTTTGTCATAATTTTAATCGGAATGTATAATAACTCAAAATGCGCTGATATATAAGGCTGCGCTTAAAAGCCGACTCTCACAATTTTTCATGCTGCAGCATACGCCGGACAAATACATGCGGCAAAATCCAAATTCATGTAGCTTTATCTTGTATTAAGGTCTAAAAGCACATCGTCAAACATCGGCTTTAAATTGTTTAATATTTCTTCCCTGCTCTCTATAATAAGCGGCAGCTGCTCTTTTTTTAATTGTATTCGCGCCGCTCCATTATATACCCTAACTCTAAAATCCGAAAAGCCCAGATTAAAAAGCAGGCTTTCTGCTTTTTCGACTTTTGCCAGCATTCCTGACGTTATTTTTTCACCCTGATGTATTCGCGTGGCAAGACAGGAGTAAGACGGCATATCCCATGTAAACAGTCCCGCCTCTTTTGAAAGGCGGCGTATCTCGGACTTTGAAATTCCGCACTCTTTTAGGGGAGAAATCACTCCTAACTCTTTGGCCGCCGCCATGCCCGGACGCTCTGCAGCATTATCGTCGGCGTTTGTCCCGTCAATAATCAGATTATAGCCTTCCTTTTTGGCGGCCGCCTTAACGGCGCCGAGCATAACCGATTTGCAGAAATAGCATCGCATGTTTGTATTGTCGCATATGTCGGCTGTGTTTAATATGTCAAGCTCAATAATTTCGGCGTCGGTTCCAAGCATTTTGCCGATATTCACAGCGTCTTTCACAGCAAATTCCGGCACGAACGCTGTCTTTACCATAAAGGGCTTTACATCCGCCTTATTTTTTACCGCTTCATACAGCAGATATGCCGAATCAACACCGCCGGAAAATGCAAGTGCAGCTTTTCTATGTAAAGCAAAAAAGTCTTCCAGCGTCATTCAGCCGCACCTCCAAATTCCATTTTTATTGCCAAGTGGCGGCAAAAGCCGCCAAAAAATTATTTAAGCCATTATAGTAAATATTTCCTACACAAGTATAACATATCCGGCTTCAAAAGAAAATCCGGCAAAAAACTTTACTGCTGTTTTACAAGGTAAAAGCTGCCAGTGAATTGGAGATTTTACCTACCTTTTCTATGAACTGATACTTTCTCAATATATAAGGGACATTGGGTTATATTATAGTATTGCACATTCCACCATATGTACAAGGCAAAATAACCGCACGATTGCAGTGTCGCATATTTTTCAAATTTAAAACCTGATTTTTCGGAAAACATTTGCTAAACTAAAGCTTTTTCGTTCTACCATAATTTGTTTCTCTAAACAGTTTTTTCCCGCTTAAAGGCACAATAAAAGCCCGATATAATCGAGCTTAAAATATAATTTCATGATTTTAAATGACAAATATTAGATATGTACATAATTATTCAGATTTTATTTTCGGCAGCGGAAACCTTTTTTCTTTTTATTGTTTTTATAAAAAATACAAAATAAATTATATGACATACCCATACAATAGCTAATATAATTCTTCCTACAGGCACCCTGCTCATCATAATAAAGCCGAGTGCCATAACTATTGTAACGCTTATCATTATTGTCGCCTTTGTTCTTACGGTCATACCCTTTTTCTTTACAAAAGATTCTAAATGCTTTTTATACATTTTTGTGCCTATAAACCAGTCGTGCAGGCGCTGCGAGCTGTTTGCAAAAAAGAATACCGTTGCCAGGAAAAACGGCACTGTAGGCAGAATAGGAACGGCAATCCCTACACAGCCGAGTCCGAGACAGATACAGCCTAATATTATAAATATTATTCTCTTTATTTTCATTTGCTTATCTCCATTTTCTGTTTTATTTTAATAGCATGTCGAATAGCTTTTAATGTGTGAAAATCATTTTATGTAAAGGCACAGCGCTTTTAAGTCTTTCCTATTATGTAATTTATCAAAATTCAATCTGCCGTTTTAGCAGATTATGTTTTCTCAATAACTAAGAGCTGTCGTATATTCTCAAACACAGCATAATCCTGCTAAATCTGATTTAAGCATTATCGCTTTTAGGAGATGCTACTTGAATTTATGCTGATATTGCCCTTTTATAAAAGCATTTACCAACATTATTATGCTTAATGCTTCATATTATGTTAACTTAATCTGCTTTTCTCATTGCTGCTTAGCTAATTCTCCTGTTTTCAATAGAGTACACATCATCTGCTATACGCATAGTAGATTGTCTGTGGGAAACGAGCACTACTGTTTTATCCATACGCTCCTGACTCAGAGATTTAAGAATAATAGCTTCATTTAGGCTGTCAAGATTACTGGTTGGTTCGTCAAGCAGCATAAACGGCGCGTCATGCAGAAACGCCCGTGCGAGCCCCAGCCGCTGCCGCTCTCCACCGGAAAGACTATCTCCTAATTCACCTACCGGAGTATCATATCCATTAGGCAGACTTACAATAAAATCATGCACCGACGCTTTTCTGCAGGCAGCTTCCATTTCCTCTTTAGTTGCGTCGAGCTTTGCTATGCGAAGGTTATTTGCAATGCTGTCGTGAAAAAGGTGGGTATCCTGCGTCACAAAGCTTTCCATTTCTCTGAGATTCGATGTATTAATATTATCTATAGGCGTATCGGAAAGTCTTATATTCCCATTTTTAACGCTCCAAAATCTCATAAAAAGCTTAAGGAGGGTGGACTTGCCGCTGCCGCTTTTTCCTGTTATTCCGATTACAGAGCCCTTTGGTATATTTAGCGAAACATCTGATAAAATTATTTCTTCGCCATAATAAAAGGTTACATGTTCGGCCGAAGCGCCGCTGAAATCTATTTTGGGTTTTCCGCTAACTTCTTCCACTGCCGGCGCCTCATCAAGAATATCCAGCACACGTTCTCCGGCCGCAAAAGTATTTTGCAGAGTACCTCCGAGATTTGCAAGCGCAACCGTCGGGCCAAACGAGCTCATAAGCGCAATTACAGGGATTATAACGCCTATAAAGTCTACAGCGTTATTCTGGTACAGCACGGCTGCGGTAAAAAGCATCATCGCATCGAAAAGTAATATAACTGTATTCGTTATAGCTGTGCTCTTTCCGGACTTTCTCTTTATAATCTCCTCATTAGCCGAGAGGCTGTCCGTTTTCTCATTAATTTCAGAAAGGCGCTTTTCTCCGGCGCCATACTGTATTATCTCCTGAAGGCCGCGCAAGCTGTCCAGCACAAAACTGCTTAGCTCACCCGACTCCGAGCGCAGCCTGACGCCGTCTTCTCCGCTTATTTTAGATGTAAGCACAGGAATTATTATCCCAACAGCAATGTAAGCTATACTGGCTAGCAGCGCCAATATCCAGTGAAAACTGCCGATAAATATACACATAAACAGCGAAAATAAAAAGGCAATGGCCGCCGGCGATATTGTATGGGCATAAAACACTTCCAGCAGCTCAATGTCCGACGTTATAACGGAGATAAGATTTCCCTTGTCTTTGCTTTCCAATTTTGCCGGACAAAGCTTTCTCAATGCTCTAAATACCTTATTGCGTATAATTGCCAAAAGCTTAAAGGCTATAAAATGATTGCATGCTTGCTCAGTATATCTTAAAATTCCGCGCAGAAGTGCAAACAGCCCCATAAGCGTGAAAAGCACAGCCAGTGAACCAAAAACAGTAAAGCCAAGCAGTTTGGCTAAAGCATAACCACCAATAACGGTTATAAAAGCGGCGCAAAGGTGTCCTACAAGTCCCATAAGAATAGCCAAAATCATATAACCAGTAAGAGGCTTTACTAACTTTATGAGCCTTAGCATTAATTTTGTATTGCTCTTTTTTTTCATGCCTGACGCACCTCCTCAGCAAAATTTTCAAGCTGCTGCTGTGCATGCCACAATTTTGCATATACGCCGTCTTCCAAAATAAGCTTTTCATGCGTGCCGCTTTCAACAACATTTCCTTTGCTTAGTACATATATGCTATCTGCGTTGGCGGTATTTGCCAGCCTATGCGATATAAGGAGAACGGTTTTGCTTTTTACAAGCTCATTAATTTGCTCCATAATGTCGTTTTCGCTTTCAACATCAATGTTTGAGGTAGCCTCGTCAAATATATAGACAGGGCTGTCGTGAAGCAATGCGCGTGCAAGCGCCAAACGCTGGCGCTGGCCGCCTGAAAAATTTGAAGTTCCTTCCAGCAGCTTTGTTTCAAGCCCTTTTTCGCCTTTAAGAAAATCTGACAGCTTGACCTTTTCCAGTACCGACCATAGCTCCTCGTCTGAAGCCTCCGGCTTTGCCATAAGCATATTATCTCTAACACTGCCCTTAAACAAATAACTGTTATGGCCTACATATGTAACATTTTTCATAAGGCTGCTTTCATCTATATCAACTAAATCAATCCCGCCAACATCAGCAGAGCCGGTATATCCTCTGTTTCTCCCCATTAAGATAGAAGCGATTGTGGATTTACCGCTGCCGCTTTCTCCGACTATCGCAGTGAAGCTGTTTTTTGGCAGTTTTATGTTTATGCCATGCAGTATCTCTCTATCAGAATCGTAAGAAAAGTGCAAATCAGAAAGGGCTATGTTTACTTTTTGGGGAAAGATGTTCTGTTTTTTTACGCCGTTTTCCGGCAAATCAAGCAGCCTAAAAATTTTGTCACTGGCCGCCATTCCGTTCATTGCTATGTGGAAGAAGCTTCCAAGCTGACGCATTGGTATAAAGAAGTCTGCAGACAGCAAAATTATTATGATGCAGCCAAGCAGCTCAATATTTCCCGCCGAATACCGGGCAACCGCCGTAATTATGCCAAGAGCCGCACCACCGTATGCCACCAAGTCCATTATGGTTATGGAGTTGAGCTGCATTGTCAGTACTTTCATTGTAATTTTGCGAAATTTTTCCGCCTCGATATTCATCTCGTCATTTTTATATTCATCTGCCCTGTATATTTTTAAGGTGGTAAGGCCCTGAAGATTTTCAAGAAATGTGTCTCCTAAAGACGTATACTGATTCCAGTATTTTGACAAAAGTTTTTTAGCCCATGTCTGCACCGCTGCAATGGCCACCGGAATTAACGGTACGCATATAAGCAGTACGACCGTCGATACCAAATCTATAAAACTCAGCACTATGAATAATGTAACCGGAGCTATCATGCTGTAAAAAAATTGTGGCAGATATGCGCCAAAATATATTTCGAGCTGGTCTACTCCCTCTACCGATACCTGCACCACTTCAGACGTTTTAACTTTTTCTTTATATGATGGTCCAAGTTTTAAAAGCTTTTTATATATTCTTTCCCTAAGCATCTTCTTTACCGTCTTTGAGGAAAGATAACTCATCCGCGATACTCCTCTTGTGCAAAAAAATCTAACGATCAGTGCAGCGAGCAATACTGCCGCGGAAATCAGTGTAAGGCGAATAGTTATCTTTCTAAAATAGATGCTTTGTATATAATTTGCTATTATATACATGGTTAAAATATTTGCGATAAGTGAACACCATTGTAAAACAACATTGCCGGCAATATACTTTTTGCTGCTCTTTACTGTGTTTATAAGCCTTTTATTAATCATCATCCGCTGTTTTTGTCTCCATATATTTCTTTTTTAGTGTAAATTTTATTTTTGTACATATTACAACTACTGAAGCTGTAAAAGCGGCCGAAGCAAATCCATATCCTATTGATTCTATTATTCTCATATGTATACTTCTCCCTTTCATGCAGCAAATTATATCTTGCTCTTTTCTGCAAAATTCTTGATAGCCTCATAACTTTTTTGGCTGACTGCATGCTCCAGCTTACAGGCATCCTCTGCCGCTGTCTGCTTATCTACGCCTAAATTTATTAGAAGTCTGCGAAAGGTCTGATATCTCTCACAGGTCGCCTGTGCAATAGCGCTGCCCTCTTTAGTCAAATGAATTTCATGTGTGTCATCGGTGTAAAGATACCCCTCCTCTTCAAGCCCTTTAATGGCGAGAGACACTGTGGGTCTCGACACGTTAAGCTCTTCAGCTACGTCTATGCCGCGTGCCGAGCCGTTTTGGCTGCGCAGTAGATATATGGTTTTCAGATAATCTTCTACAGTTCTTTTTTGTTTCATTTTGACTGCAGCCTCCTTCTAAATTTATACCGGCAGTATAAACGGTTTTCCGTTTACAGCGGAAATACTAAGATTGACGTCATAAACCGACTGTATAAGATCACTTGTAATAATGCTTTGTGGCAGACCATGATCTATTATTTTACCGTCTTTCATGGCAACGATTTCATCACTGTAATACAGCGATTGATTTATATCGTGCAGCACCATTATTATTGTAAGGCCGTATTCTCTGTTAAGACGCCTTATAAGTTTAAGTATCTGTAATTGATACCTTATATCGAGGTAAGTTGTCGGTTCGTCTAAAAACAGCACCTTCGTGTCCTGAGCCAAGGCCATTGCTATCCATACTCTCTGCTTTTGTCCGCCGGATAGTTCTGAAACGGCTTTGTCTTTGTATTTTAAGGTATTCGTTATTTCCATTGCCCACTTAACTTTCTCTTCATCTTCCTTGACATCCGGTGAAAGGCCCATGGTATGATAAGGGGTTCTCCCGTAGGATATAAGCCTTTCTACCGTAATATCGGCCGGTGCCGTATTATACTGGTGCACAATAGCGACTCGCTTTGCATAATCCTTGAGTCTTAAGTCGGCTATATTTTTGTCATTAAGGAATACTTCTCCTTTATCCGGCCTTAGATTTTTTGTCATTAAATTAAACAAAGTCGTCTTTCCGCACCCATTGGCCCCAATCAGAGTTGTAATCGTCCCCTCATGAATCTGCAAATCAAGGCCGTTTAGCACCTGCTGTTTGCCATATGCAAAGGATAACCCCTTTACTGTAAAAACATTATGCGCCATAGCTTTTTCTCGACCTCCTCAGCAGTATAATAAAGAACGGCCCGCCTACCACAGACATAATAATTGACGCGCTTATCTCATACGGTGCTGCGATTGTCCGACCAACCGTATCGGCAAGCAGTAGTGTAAAGGCTCCAAGTATAATTGAATAAGGAATGAGTACCTTATGATTGCTGCCTGCCAAAAGTCTCGCTATATGCGGGACAATAAGCCCCAAAAAGCTTATTGGGCCTATTATTGCAGTGGATATGCCTGCAAGTAGTACAGCAATAATAGAAATTATTATTCTGCTGCGGGTTACGTTTACGCCTAAAGAACGCGCGGTTTTATCCTCTAATGACAGTAAGTTACACTGACCTGTTACAAAGAACGAGGCAACTAACCCTATTGCGGCATATATCAGAAGCGTGGTAAAGTCATCCCAGGTTTTCATTGTTATGTTGGCGTTTACTATGCTTGCAACACCGGAATAATTGCTGCCTGTACCAGAATTAAACGCGCTCATTATCCCTGTAAACATGGCATTTACCGCCACACCTACTAAAATAATTCTAAGTGGAGACAGCCCGCCTTTCCACGAGAGGCTGTATACAAGAAGAAAGGCTACCATTCCTCCTAAAAACGCAAAAAGAGGAGTAAAAAAATATAAAGACGGAACAAATGCGGTAATCAGCACCGCTGCTAAAGACGCGCCGGAGCTTATGCCGATAATTCCCGGATCTGCGAGCGGATTTTTCATTACCGCCTGCAGCAATACGCCGGAAACGGCCGTTGCCGCTCCCCCTATCATTGCTATAAATATACGCGGAAACCGCAAATCATAAATAGTCGCCACATTTTCGTTGTATTCTACAAATAGTCCTTTAAACAATTCCAGCGGCGTCACCTTTAAGCTTCCTGTGTTTACTGCGAACAGAAATAGAATAATAAGCGCTGCCGCCGTAACTGCAAAGGAAATTATCTTTTTTCTTCTGCTTACCACAAGCAGTCCTCCTTAACTGCCGGAGTATTTTAGTCCGGCTATGTCAGCCTGAATAAAAGCTTTTTGCTGCCGGCGGCTGCTCTACTTAGATTTGTAAGCCGGCGGAAACCATTTTAAGAAAGTCAAGTCATTCCTCACCATAAAGCATAGGCTGCAGTTCTTCCAAAGCCTCAGGATAATTAAATTTTGCGCTCATACCGAATTTATCATAAGACAAATCGTATACCCTACCCTCTTTGACTGCACGGAAGTGTTTCCATATGTCGTTTGTGGCAAATTCTTCATTAAACATTTCAACCACGTCATCAGGCAGAGCGTGCGCCGCACGGAGTATGATATCAGGGTCTTTTGTCTGCATATCTTCAGTATTTGCGTTAAGAAATTCCTGGTCAGTGCCCTCATATACGTTTATTCCGCCGGCAAGGCGCACAAGGCTTCCGACATAGCTGTTTTCCGTAGCCACTATATATGACCCCGGCAATCCCATAAGTACAAGTACTCTCGGTGCTTCCTTGCCCTTGTTCTTATCTCGATATTCCTCCATGAAAGCTTCATACTCGTCTATCAATATCCTTGCCTGTTCTTTACGATCAAATTTCTCGCCAAGGCCTTCAATAGATGCGTACATGCCTTCTACACTCTTAAGATTTAAAAATATAGAATTTACCCCTATCGATGCATATTTAGGCTGCAAATCGCTCTGAAGAGTGCTGGGTGACAAAACGTAATCCGGGTTAAGTGATTTAAGTATTTCCAAATCCGGCGACATGGCTGTGCCAATCTGTTTTACATCATTGTACCGCTCAGGTATTACGCTGAGCGTAGACGAACATACGCCAACCAAGTCAAGCTCTAAACGGTCGCATATATCGGCCGTTGCAGGCGACGTAGCAATTATTCTCACATTATTGCCAGAGGCAATGCCGCCGCTGGTTTGCTCAGGATGCTGGTTAACACAACCAGAAGCTGCGCATAAAAGTGACAAGGCAGCAATAGCGGATATAAATTTTTTCAGTCTCATTATCCCGCCTCCTTACCTGCTTTTTTTCTTAAAGAAGCAGAAATACCATACAAGACCTCCGGCAATAAGCAGTAGAATTGCTCCGCCAATTATACAGCCGGCTATCAGAGCAGTATTATCCGCAGTTTCTCCGTTTACAGAGGTCTCGCTTATCAGGCTGCCGGTATTGTCGAACTCCTGCAGACCAGTTATTGTACTTGAAGAAAAGCCGGAGGATGTATCGGCTGACGTTGATGATGCGCTGTCTGAGGAGGAATCAGCTGCAGAAAAGTCTGCTGTTGAAGATACAGGAGCAACGTCTGTCGGCTGAGCAGGTTCAGAAGCTTTCGAGCTGCTTGTGCTCTGGGCAGAAGGCGGCTCCTGAGATGCCGGAGTCTGTGCCTGCGACTGTACTGTTATACTTGTTACAAAGTCTCCTGAGCCAGCCTGCAAATCAGACACAGTTATATAGAATATAACCTCCCTGCCCATAGGGATAACGTACATGTTGCAGCGAATAACTGCGTTTTCGCTGGGGACCTGCATACGATAGTCAGTTGTGTCCTCTCCAAGATTTTCCTGCATAACAGAAACCGCCGCAGGAGTAAATATGCCGTTTCTATCTCCGTCAATCTGAAATTGATGGTCTTTAGTATATTGGGAAAGCTTTAAACGTACAGTAACATATGTATTACCACTTTCATCGACCTCGACGAGCGCCTGCTTAAAAGTGGCGCTGTCCGTCATAGACTGGCCCAACACGGCAGAACCCTCTCCGCCGGAATCTTCAATCTTGCCGGTTCCTGGGTGTCTGTAATGCGGGGTCGCCGTTGCTGTATATATTCCGTTAGATGCGGCTAACACTTGTACAGAAGCAATGCCCGCCACAAGGGCGAGCATTGCTGCCATACTGCACAGTGCCCGATAAAGCTTTGATGCAGTATTAATCATATCTTATTCTCCTCGTTTTGCTCTAAGTTTGCCGGACATTGCCATTGCTCCGACCATTCCCGCAGCAGCCGTTATAATAAGCAGCATAACAGCAGTCATGGAGTTATCTCCGGTTTGCGGATTTTTTGAATCAGCCGCAGTGCTTCCCTTCTCTACCAGCGCGTACTGGCTAAAGCTCTTGGCAACAACTACATAATATCCGTTTTCCGCCCGGCCGCTTATAAGAGTTTTGCTTCCATCATCATTTATGCGATAAAGCGCTACTTTACCCGCGTCATATCCATCCGGAATCGGATAGCTTACTTCTACAGTTCCGTTTGGCTGTACCTCTTTACCGGAAGCGTCAACAAAGTGTATTTCGTAGAGCTTAAATTTCTTGCCTACATCGCTCAGTGCTGAAGCGGCCTTGCTGTAATCACTTCCAGAGATTATTTCGTTAACGACAAGACGCACTCTTTCCTCAAACACGCCCTCGTCAGTGCTTACTTTTACACCCGTAGCCATATCTGTAATATCAACTGCCGGAGACAGTTTTATATTGTCATCTGATACAAAATCGTCCTCATCAGCAGCTGCCAGTGTGGACCAGTCAAGCTTAAGAAGAACATCTTGATCGCCTGTACCCGCAGAAATATCTTCCATTACCGGAACGTATACATGCAGCGGCACATATCCGTCGGTATCGTTAAGAGCATCATCGACAAGCGGAAATTTTATCAAGTCGGGGTATTTTATTCCCTCCGAAGAGCCGCCGGCTTGATTAAACTCGTCAATTACATCGCTTCCGTCAGCGTTTTTCTGCGTTGACAGCACCTCAGCCAATATGCGTGTTCCGCTTACAGTGCCATATTGACCGAAAATATATCCGTTATCATAATAAGAAAGCTCCGCGAGATACCCGAACCTGTTTAAGTAGTGAAGGCCTTTAAAATCCATCGTAATATAATATTTGCCGTCTTCTACCGTAAGCTTTATTGTATGATTTATAGCGTCATTGCTCATAGATTTCTCTTCACGGTTCATTTTTATCATTTCGCCGTAAACTGAGTATATTCCATCTTCAAGATTAAACCTGTCAAGCTTTCCGTCCTTTACAAGTCCGTCCACTGCATCCTGTAATTCATCTAACCTCGTATTTACATTCGCCTGGCTGGCATTAAGGTCGGCCGCTGTAGCTTCAGCATTTGCGATCGCCGTTTGCAGCGCATTCCATGAATCAGCAGTATATCCGTCGTTTTCCATGCTCTTCGCTTCGTCAATTAAAGCGTTAAGAGCTGAAATATCTGCACGCTCTACAAGTGCATTCATAGCCTCTGTCAAATCATTTACCGCTGTTGTAACATCAGAAACCGATGCATTGTCATCATTTTGTACATTCTTTGCCGCAGTGAGCTTAGTTGAAAACTCTATCCAACTGTTTGGCGTATAATCGTCTTCTGCCTTGGCTTCAGCCTCTGTTATAAGTGTATTAAGTGATGATTTGTCGCCTTTCTCTTCCAAAGCGTTTACAGCGTCTGTGAGCTTCTTGGAGAGCTTCTTCTGCTCTTCATCAGTAAATTCTTTCTGATTGAGTATAGGGGTTTTATTAAAGCCTGTTCCGGTAAGTTCAAGGTCCCGAGACGGCCATATGTTTGAAAGTGTCTCCTTAACATCTTCTATCGCGCTCTGCAATGTCTCATATGAGCTGTCAGTATAGTTGGCCTTTTCAATCTGAGATGCAAGGTACATCTGATACTGAATGTTTTCTTCAGGATTTTCTACTTTTTCAAGCGAAGTCCAGTCAACCTGCATTCTGGCATATTGGTCTCCTGATGTAATTGATATTGCACCCATTACAGGGACAAATACATGTACATATGCCGCTTGATTTATGCCCCACTCAGTATAATTATCCGGTAAATCTCCCACTCCGTCTATTGTTATAGGGGTTACGTCCAAAGCTAAAACATGGGAATACGGATAATTTACTATATCCACCAAGATTGCTTCGTCGCGGCCATACTGTCCGGCCGGCCGAGTCATGGTAGAAGGATTGCTGCCATCAAAAACGCTTCCAGAATTTGGGTCGTTGAAAGGGTCATAAACGACTTCACCATCAACAGTCCTGTGCTCCGCAATTACCGTTGCTGGAGTATATGTTGAATAATCGTCTATCGGTGAAAGCTTCCACGCCGTTGTCGTCACAGATTCGAGCTCCATCATGAATCCGTACATGCCAAGATAACCCATAGGCATAAATTCAACAATAGCGGTCGCTTTTCCATCTTCAATTACTATCATCTGACGGTAATCAGTGTCTTCGGGGTGTTTGCTGAGGAAGTCGTCGCTGCCTCTCAGCGCGGCATTTCCCATTGAGTTTCTGCCGGTGCTTTCAGAATGCTTAAGATTAATTTTTGCATAGTATAGTCCATCCTCAACCGGCACTTTTAGCTGAGTAACTGCAGAAGCGCCGTCAGGCAGGCTATCATTAGACGTACTGCCATCATTGCTCTGAGTAGTAATCGCCGCCGATGCAAGCAGGCTCCAAATTCCCATACTTAAAAATATCGCCGCCGCTAGCAGAAGCGACAAACCGCATTTTATCCAATTTCTTTTTGCAGAAATCATATTTATTAATTTCCTCCCTTTAATATTAATTAAACTTTACATAAGTTAGATTGAACTAACTCATAGTTTTAAAATAATGCCGGAAATCCGGCCGTAAGCTTTGCCGATAGCCCTCCTTTAATAATTTTTGTCTGAAAGCAAAAATTTTCTCTGCTCTCCGTTATATGCTTTGTTTTTTATGGAAACAATAACCGCAATATTTAGTTAGCAATTACTAACTCAAGATTTAAAAAAATACCCTTTAAAAGAGTCATTTTTAAACTTGCATTAGTATATCACCCTATAAAATATATGTAAATAGCTATTTTGTTTCATTTTAGAAACAAACTCAATGTTTAAATCCGTAAAGCCTTTAACCTGCGAAATTGCAATGTGTTTCAGTTGTGTAACAAAAAATTTTACTTCTTTAGCTAAATAATTAATAGAGTAAATATTGCTGTACTTACCGGCATATGTATAACTCCTCCAGCACTACACTGCATTTTTAAGCAAACACTGCCGTGAAGCATTTTATCTCTCCCATTTCCCATCGATATAAACTGCAGAACATCGGCCGGCAGACAAATATATCTTCCCTCTTTTTTAGCATCAACAAACGTACTGTTGAACTTATACTGCAGTTTTTGTACCCTGCCGTCAATAATCATTCCGCTTTTTGCAGATGGAGCACTTACAGTTTTTATTGCAAGGTAAATTGTACCTATGTGATTTTTTATTACTAACTCACATGGATGCTCAAAGCCGTCGTTTCCCATAGATATATTGCTTCCGTTTTTTATATGTTCTCTATATATAACAAACGGGAAATAATAACTGCCGTCACTCATATTTTTACACAGCTCGGCACCGCTAAAACCCTGCTTGTCAGCAAATATTTCTTTTATATATATACGTTCTCCCTGCTCCTGAATACGCTCGAAAAGTATATCGGAAAATCCAACTGACAGCATTGAAATGGCATTGTCTCTCGCCTGTAGAGGAGGTAAATCCTGGTATTGCATATATCTCTGTACAATTTTTAGTCGTCTCTGATATTTTTCCGCAAGTCCTTTGCCGTAATCTGTAAGTACGGTTTTACGCGATTCAATTCTGTCTACTATACCCATTTTTTTAAAATTATCAAGCTGCCGTGTTATAAAAACTTTACTTTTGTCCAAACTTTTCGCAGCGTCTGTTACTGTACGTTTTTTTACATCGGACTCGAAAAAATATAATAAAAGCTGTATTTGAAATATATTTAAATTTTCAGACATATTTATTTTCCTTTCTGCCTTTGCACTTTTTTAATTGCATTAATAACCATAAAATGGTACTCTTGACGGCTCATATATTAAAATGCAACAGGCTGTATATGAAAATTTTTTCATTATATTAAAATACGGTTTAAAACGGTATTAATCGAGCACTGAGTTATATATAACTAACTTGGCAATAAAATAAAAACATGAGTGTTAGTTTTAACTAATCTTTATGCTAAATTATGATATCATATCTAATTTTAAATTGTCAATAAACTAATTAATAAAAACTCGGGCTATAATTCCATTATATTCTAATGAAATATAAAGAATAATGCTTTTATTTGCGCAAATAATAAGCTTACCTAATTATCGGGAGATATTTAAAAATGAAATACAGTAATTTAAACGCACTTATAAAGAACAGTAAAAGCAGCAGAGAATTTTTCCTTTCGCTGCCTGTAAATATGCAAATGCAGTTGCATGAGCACAGCCCATATATACATTCTGCCGCCGAGTTGCATAACACTGTATATACAATACAAAACGCCCAGCATCTCTCAGATGTTTCGGGATGGGACAACAGCAGTAAAATGTAGGAATTTATTCTCTTTAATAAATAGTTCTTATTATTTTAGCGACTTGGCCTGTGCTTGATACTATCCATAAAACACTCAATAAAATACTCTATTGGTTTTGCCGCAAGTTTAATTCGCATACTTTATAAACAACAAATAATTAGATATGCTGCTGCAAAACCGACTAAAAATAATGCAGTCGATAATAAAAACCTTTTCATCGTTATCTTCCTATTATAAAAATAATCCGTACTTATAATATAACAATAAGAAAAGCGATGGGAACATAATGTTTCCATCGCTTAATAAATGTTTTGTTTTATACCTTGGCTCATATGCCGTTTTTTCTTTTTATATGCTATTCTCCGTCGGAAAGCATGGTGTTCAAGGCTCTTTGTGCCTGAACGACATCTGGCAAGTTTTGCAGTGAGCACATACAACTATATTGATTGCCGTTTCGGCGGGTATAATAAGTTCTTTCAAAAAATATAGTTCCTGTGCCGTTTTTATTCATACGGATTTGCATGGGCGGCAGCATATCGGCAGTAAAAATCTTGATATCCTTTCCCTCTCTGATTAGTAAGCGGCGATCGGTTACGGCGTAAAAGATCTTGCCTTTCAGTTTAGCATTTTTTATCGGTCCGCCAAAGGCTACCGATAATCCAATCAGCACAAATGGAATGCCGAACAAAATCATAATAATCTGTCCGCTCACAACAGCTGTAATTTCCCAAATCAGAGAAAATCCCAGCCAGATAATAGAAAACAGTATAGGCACCCGTCCGTATGAGTTCAGCTTTCCAGGGCCAGGTTCACCACACCATAGCAAGAGCTCATCCGGCTGTAAAAACGGTTTGAAAAAGTTGTAGCCCTCATTGTACTCCATCAATAAAACACCTTTCAGAAATAAAACTTTCTCTATTATAAGACCTTTTTTGCAAAAATCAAGTTTGCATGAAATTTTATTTGCTTCTTTACTGACAATATTATAGCACAAACAAAACAATTATCAAAACTTTTCGTATCTGTCATCTGGGCGAGCAGATATTTTTCTCTTCTTAGAAAACAAAAGATTAAAAGTGTTTGAGACAAATTTATAAAATCTCTTTTAAAAAATAATTCTAATAAAGATACGGCACGGCCTCAAAATAGGACCATGCCGTATCTTTTATAAATATTTCTTATGGAAGCTTACTAAATGCTATTTCTCTTTGTTCATAAAGCAGTAGAGTCAATAGTTGAACAGAGATATTTTTTATCCTTCTCTTTTCCTGTTATATACAAGTATTGACAGCATGCTTATCAAAGAAGCAATCATTAGCCCGGCAAATATAACAAGGCTGGAATTATCGCCTGTATCGACGTTGTCGACAGGATGACTATAATCTGAGCTTGCATCAGACGGAGTTGACGACTGCTGCGATGATGAAGATGGTACTTCAGATGGCGGAGGAGCATCTTTATGATTTATAAATGACGCCTCGGCTATATCACCTGCCGGTATTGTTCCGCTTTCTGAATCAGATGTTGTGGTATATCCGTCTTTGTCCGCCTCAAGCTCCGTCACCGTATATTCAATGTCGGCATTAAGGCCTGTGGCTGTTATGCTTTCTTTATCCTTTAGAGAAAACTCAGCAACTCCGTCGACAAACTTCATCTCTCCGTACACGCCGTTTATAGAAGTATCGTTCAGCTCAACGATGAAGTTAAAATAAGCATCCTTGTCTCCGGCTGTGCCCGTTACGGATTTTGATACGCTGAGACCGCCGAATTTTACATTCTCAATCTCAAAGCCGTCGTAGCGCACCTCATAGTCCTCCGACACTTCTCGCTCCGCAACGGTATAGACGATTTCTACGCCGTCTTCGTCGTATTTCGGCACTCCCTCAAATACATACTCCCATTTATTATCAGCTGTGCCGGTTATCTTGTTCCATAAACCTTCTATAAGTCCGGTATCTTCACCTATCTCAGCAGAGGCCACTTCCACCCCGTTTGCATAGAGCACAACCTCTATCGTCTGAGGACGCTCGCCCAACACATTATCGTTGTCTCGCCATATTTTTGTCACAGGAATATCAACTGTGCCGGTAAGGGTGTTGGTAATATCGTTGCCATCCTGCGATGATGTGTAGTTTTCCGGTACCGTTTCCTCTACACGGTAGGTATATGCGTTGCCACTGTCATCCGTCTTCGGCAGTCCGGTATATTTATAGCTCCACACATTGCCGTCCTTTTGCCATGTCGGAGATGCTTCTACCTCCATTTCATCTCCCCCGGCAATGCTGCGGTAAAGTGTAAGAGTTATCTCCTCAGGACGGGTGTTGTATGCGTTTGAATTGTCTTTCCACGTCTTGCTGCCGATAAGCTCCATAAGTCCTATATTCGCTATTACCGTTTTACCGGAGGCGTCGGTGTTAACTATCCTGTAACCCGCCTCATCCGCCGGTACGCCGCCTATGGTAAGCTCTTTTACCGAGTAAATGTACCTGTTTCCCTGCTCATCAAAACGTGGAAGCGAGGTGAAAACATTTTCCCAGCCATTATCTGCATTAAGAGATATTTTTACATGTTCTCCGTCAGCGTCGAGCACTTCTTGCGGAGCAGTATCTTCGTCGGCAGTGCGGTAAAGTCCGACTGTTACTTCCTGCTGTGACTCGCCATCAACACCGCCCCATATCTTTTCTACCGTAAGCTCGGTAAGCAGCGTATTGGTAATGGTAAATCCATCTATGCTGACTTCATAGTCATCCGGCACGTCTATCTCTTTTACTGTGTATTCTATGAGCTTACCATCAGAATCGTATTTAGGCAAATCTTCAAATGTATAGCTCCAAGTATCTTTGCTGCCTGTTATGCTGCGCCAAAGCCTGTTTAGTATATTGCCGCCGGTAATTTCTTTGCGCCTTACCTCAGTACCGTTTGCGTACAGCACGACCGTTACACTGTCGGGACGAAGACCGTCGGCATTGCCGCCGTCTTTCCACACCTTTGTCACAGGAATATCAACTGTGCCGGTGAGGGTGTTGGTAATATCGTTGCCATCCTGCGACGATGTGTAGTTTTCCGGTACCGTTTCCTCTACACGGTAGGTATATGCGTTGCCGCTGTCATCCGTCTTTGGCAGTCCGGTATATTTATAGCTCCACACATTGCCGTCCTTTTGCCATGTCGGAG
>JAUUSE010000074.1:0-5713 GCA_030842085.1 Bacillota bacterium
GTCGGGCGCCGATAAGAATAAGATACGCATTGCAAAATGGTCAATACAGACAAATCTTACATTGCACGATGAATAAGGAAATAAAATATCGCCGTTAAGTCATAAGGCTTTTCCAAACTGAATATTAATAGATATAAGTATTCGGGAGTGATAATATGAAGCCTAAAAACATATCATATTCACCAATGATGGATTTAGTAAAGAAAATGGCGATAGCGACACTTATAGGCGCGGTATCAACATTCATAGTATTATGCGTGATGGCGCTGGTTTTGTCGGTTAAGGACATACCGACCACAGCAATATCTGCTATGTCGTCGACAGCGGCGGGGATAGGAGCTTTTGTCGCGGGGTTTGCCGCTGCAAAGCTTTATAAAAAGCGCGGCGCCATAATAGGTGCGGCCGCCGGTGCAATACTCTTTATTGTTATATTTATAGCGTCTCTGATAATTGCCGGCGCAGAATTGACTGTCACTGTTTTGCTGCGATTGGTGCTCATGCTGCTTGCTGCGGCTGTCGGCGGCATCATTGCTGTTAATATGCGCGGCCGCAAGAAAAAGATTTAATCTTTTTACATCCGCACACCGACAGAGTTAGACAGATATTTTAGTGTTTTGGCAAATAAAAGCTTTGCTATTTCTGTTAAATATGCTATAATGTAAAAAAGATATTGATCCGTCTGCCTTTAAAGCACGGGGGACTGAAGCCGGCTTATATCGGTTGAGGTTTTGCATCCAGCTATAGGCATTGACCGGCAAGATAAATTTCCCGCCGGTGCGGACGGGTAAAATAAAACAGGAAATGAGGGTTAAAGTATATGAAACACGTTAAAACTTTGAATACGGCAAGCCTTAAAAAGTCTGCGGAAAAGGGCGGCTGCGGCGAGTGCCAGGCTTCATGCCAGTCAGCCTGCAAAACATCCTGCACAGTGGCAAATCAGGCCTGCGAAAAATAAATTTTTGCGCTTGTTAAAGATAAGGCAGAAATGCCTTATCTTTATTTTGCTGTATATTTTTAAGCCAGTTCTTTTAAAAATATAAGTTCATTACATATATATTTATAATTATTAAATCTTTTGCCTGGCTACGTAATGATATCATGCAGCCTCTGCCGATGCGGATAAAGAATTGCTTTAGATGAGTGAAATGCGCAGTATTATAGATATTTTCTTTAATGCTGTATCGCCTCGGCACTTACCAAAAAACACAGTATTACAAAGCGGAAAAGCACAAATCTGCCGTAAATTTGCACAGCAGATTTTAGAGATTGGACGTATAATTACATATAAAGATATGGCGTTATAAATTTTAATTTGGAGAAATATAGAATGATACACAAGTACAAGCTTAACGGATACAACATTGTGATGGACATAAACAGCGGCGCTGTGCACGTAACCGACGACGTCACATATGACTTAGTCGGCGAAGACGGCGGAAAATCCATGCCGGACATGGAAGCACAGTGCAAAAAGTATGCTGATAAATATACAAAAGAGGAAATGGCCGAAGCGGCGGCGGAGATAAAATCTCTGACGGATGCCGGTGCGCTGTTTTCTGAGGATTATTATGCAGACTTTGCCGACAAAGCGATAAGCTCGCCGATAAAATCTATGTGTCTGCATATAGCGCACGACTGTAATCTTGTGTGCGATTACTGCTTTGCGGCAAAAGGCGATTTCGGCCACGGCCGCTGCCTTATGAGCGCTGAGACGGGTAAAAGGGCTATTGATTTTCTTATAGAAAAATCGGCAAATCGTCACAACTTGGAGGTGGACTTTTTCGGCGGCGAACCGCTTATGAATTTCGACGTGGTTAAGGAAATAGTAGAATATGCCAGGAGCCTTGAGAAAAAGCACAACAAAAACTTCCGCTTTACAATAACGACAAACGGCGTTCTGCTGAGCGACGATATCATAGATTACATAAACGGCGAGATGTCAAATATAGTGCTGTCAATAGACGGCCGGCCGGAGGTTAACGATAGATTTCGCAAGACGGCAAACGGGAAAGGCAGCTATGACGTTATTATAGATAAATATAAAAAGCTGGTCTCAAAGCGGACGGGCGACTATTATGTGCGCGGTACCTTTACCAGAAAAAATCTTGACTTTTCTGAAGACGTACTTCATTTATGGAGAAGCGGCTTTGACCAGATATCAGTTGAGCCGGTAGTGGCGTCGCCCGAGCTTGATTATTCATTAAGAGAAGAAGATATTCCCGCAATCTGTGCTGAGTATGAAAAGCTTGCCAATATAATAATAGACATGAAATCTAATGGCGAGAAAATAAACTTTTTCCATTTTAACATTGATTTAGACGGCGGACCGTGCATTATAAAACGTCTTAAGGGCTGCGGCTGCGGCAACGAGTACGTAGCGATAACTCCGGAGGGGGATATTTACCCATGTCACCAGTTTGTAGGTATGGAAGAATGGAAAATGGGCTCTCTCTATGACGGCAGTTTTGATAATGATAAAAAGCAGCTTTTTGCGGCAAATCATGTGCTTTCTAAAGATAAATGCTCCGACTGCTGGGCAAAGTTCTATTGCTCGGGCGGATGCAGCGCGAACAATGTACAGTATATGGGCGACATACATAAGCCGCATGAAATCTCCTGCGCGCTTGAGAAGAAACGTGTGGAATGCGCTGTTATGATTAAGGCGGCGCTTGCTTAAATATATCTTTAAAATCGGCAAAACTGAACATTAATGCTTGTAAAGGACTAATATATTCTTGAAGATATATAGAGCATTTGCAAAATATCGCAGAAAATGGATAGGACGGTGGAAATTTGTCAGTTTTGACAGAAATAAGCAGTTACATAGTTTGGTTTGCCATTTACAGCATAGCCGGCTGGATTTATGAAACAATTATTTGCTCAATATCTGCCAAAAAGCTTGTAAAGCGCGGATTTTTAAACGGCCCCTATTGTCCGATATACGGTACGGGAGCCGTTTGCTGTATTTTGCTGTTTTCAGATATAAACAATATTTTAGGGCTTTTCTTTGCCGGAATGGTAGTTACATCGGTAATAGAATATTTTACATCTTGGGCTATGGAAAAGCTCTTTTCCGCAAGATGGTGGGATTACAGCAATAGAAAATTCAATCTTAACGGAAGAATATGCCTGCTTGGCAGTGTTGTATTCGGGGCAATGATAGTTTTGCTTATAAAGGTAGTACATCCATGGATTTTTTATATTACTAACAATATTAATCCATATGCAATGATTGCATTAGCGGCAGTGTTTATAGTTGGCTTTGCGGTAGATATTATATTTACTGTCGTTCATATGAATAAATTTAATGAAAAGCTTGGTAAAATTCACATGCGGGCGCAGCAGGCAATTTCCGATTATCGAGTGCAGGCAGAGGCCCGAAAAGAAGATATTAAGAATAAGCTTCAAGCATCTGTTGAGGCAATAAGGAATAAAAGCAAAAATAAATCAGAAGTTAAGCTTAGCCTTCATGAGCGAAGAATTTTGCGCAGTTTTCCTAAATTTCAGTCGACTCGATATAGCGACGCGTTAAAGAGCGTTAAGGAAGATTGGAAAAGATATATTGAAAAAAGAAAGAAAAAATAAATAAGAAAAAAGACAAAATAAAAACAAGCGAGGCTAATTAGTCGGCCTCGCTTGTTTTACTAATGCGTTATTTGGTGCTGTATATCTTAAAGCGGATTTGATCGATTAAGGAAAGCACAGGATTTGCCGGATGCGGCATCTCGTAAAGCAGCTTTGGTGAGTGAGCAAGGCGAGCTGACAACAGCGGATTTTTAAAGATAGAAGCCGCCGTTAGAACAGCAGCCCGTTAACGGGCTGTGAGGTAAGTGATGCAAGTGGAAATAAATTGCTGTGTCTTTAGATGCTTGCCGGTAATAAAGTTTTATGTATTATATGATAAATTAAAGCCACTGGCTAAGCCAGTGGCTTTGTCTGTTTACCAAAATGATGCTTAACGTTCTGCCGTAAAAATCTAAAAATAGTTTTAACGGTCAGGATTTTTTAATTAAAGCGCTTATCAGACATAAAGAACATCTGGTATTACAGCGAAAGTTTTGTTTTTATAAATAATGTGGACAAAAGTGCGTTGATAAGCTGCGTATTTATTGATAATAAACTTGCAGCATGCCTTTTAAAAAGACATATAAACTGTCAGTTGTCGGCTCGGCGACCATGCTTGCACCGCCGGATAAAGTTATTACTTTTTGAAAGATATGATTAATATAACCATCTGCCAGTTTTCAGGAGGCTGCTTTCACACTATTTCCAAAGCGAGCGGAAAAATTTACCGCGTTTCTGACGCGGACGCGGCGGCTCGCAGCTGACAAGTACGGTGTCGGCGCCTATTACCTGTATTTCGCACCATGGTATGATAAAATCATCTTCGCGCCCCAAAAGGCCGAAGCATTTATTGCGCCCAAAAACAACTATTGATTCTATTTTACCAGTACATGTATCAACTTCAACATCGTTTATGCAGCCTATTCTTGTTCCGTCCTTAACGCATATGACCTCTTTTTCATTGAGGTCGGTTATTCTGCAGCAGCTGCCCATAAAATATTCCTCCAATACTCTACATTAAGAGTATATGCGTTAAGACATGTCTACTTTACTGCAAATTATTTTTAACCCTGTGCAATGCCCATTTTTCAAGGCGTGAAACCTGTGCCTGAGATATTCCTATTTCGTTTGCGACTTCAATTTGCGTTTTGCCGTTTAAAAATCTAAGTGTGAGTATTTTCTTTTCGCGGTCAGAGAGGTTGACAATAGCTTCTTTAAGGGCTATTTCGTCTATCCAGTTGTTGTCGTCATTGCTGTCACCAAGCTGGTCCATGACATAAATTGTGTCCCCTGAATCAGAATATACCGGCTCGTCAAGCGACATTGGCTCGACAACGCTTTCCAGCGCCATAACAACCTCGGCTTTTGGAATATCCAGTTCTTTGGCAATTTCTTCTATAGTTGGCTCCTGCTGCTTTTGTGCCATTAATTTTTCCTTTGCAAGCATAGCCTTATACGCTGTGTCGCGCATTGACCGGCTTACTCTTACAGAATTGTTATCCCGTAGATATCTTCTAATCTCGCCTATAATCATCGGCACAGCATAGGTGGAAAATTTGACATTATGGCTTATATCAAAATTATCTATGGACTTTATAAGTCCGATACAGCCTACTTGAAAAAGGTCGTCGGGATTTTCGCCGCGCGAAGTAAAGCGCTGAATAACGCTTAAAACTAACCGAAGATTACCGTTAATCAGTTCATCGCGCGCCTTTTTGTCGCCGTTTTTTACTTTTTTTAAGAGCTCTTCCTTTTCGCTTTCAGTAAGGACGGTAAGTTTTGAAGTATTAACTCCGCAGATTTCAACTTTATTATAATGCACATCATTCGCTCCCTTTTAAAGGTCTGTAAATAGTATTACCGGAGCGAATTGACTTAATTCTGTTTGTGGATTATATTATTTTTTTATCGTTCGTCAAAATTTTCTTGATTTTTATTTATAAAGGTCATATATACCAAAATAAGTGAAATTTATAACATGCCTAAGATATACTGAAATATAGCATAGAATGCTTTTTAAAGTAAAAGTGTATATATAGTGTATGTCTTATTTAAGCATAATTTTGCAAATAATTTGCTTTTATATAAAAATTCATAAATCTTTTGTACTTAAAACAAGTATAAGAACAACATATGGGGAAATATAAAA
>JAUUSE010000075.1:0-5675 GCA_030842085.1 Bacillota bacterium
AATGACGACATATCTCAGCTTGATATAAGAATACGCAAAAATCAGGAGTATATAGAAAGCAGCTATAAAAAGTATATAGAGAATTATCCGGCATATTTAAAAGAGTTTAGTATGCTGAAAGAGGCGGCCGACAAACGTCGTGAGCTGCAGTCGGCTGAAGAAAAGCTGCAATCGGCAAAAAAAACATGCTCAGACGCCGAGACAAAGCTGTCAAATGTTCGGCAAGATTTGTCTTTGTCCGAGAAAAGGTACAAGCAGGCGGAAAAGCTGTTTTTAGAAAACGCAGCATATTCGCTTGCCGCGTCGCTTACAGAGGGGGCGCCTTGCCCGGTATGCGGCTCGGTGCATCATCCGACGCATGCCAAAGCCCCGGCCGGCGCTGTAGACAGACGCCGGCTTGATGAATTGAAATTAGAAGCCGATAATCTGCGTGCAAAATATAACGGTTTGGCGGCTGAGTTAGCAAGCTTTAAAGCCGAATGCAAATCGGCAGAGGAAAATTACAGAAAAATCTCTGATGCTTTAAACAGCGTACCTGCTGAAAACAGTATTCGCCTTTCGGAGCTTGAGAAGCTGATAGAGGAAAGCGACAGCTATAAAGAGATATATAAGCGCCAGTCGGCGGCGCTCGAAAAACTCAGGTCAAACCACAGCGAAAAACGTACTGAGCTTGATGAAATTTCAGCGCAGTGTTCCGAGAAAGCTTCTTTGGTTTCGGCGCTCAATGCCAAATGCAGTGAATTAAAACGCCGCTTGCCGCAGGACATAAATGCGGCGGGAATGGAAGAACGGATAAAATTGCTTCAGCATAAGCTGGAAAAAATAACGTCTGAAGCTTTACATATACAGCGCGCCCTTGACGAATCTATAGAAGCGCTGCATAAATCCAACGCCGAATGCGATACACTTTCAAAAAGCCTTGAGGAGAGTGAAAAGGCGCTGTCAGACGCTTATAATCAATTTACTCAAAAATGTATTCAGTTAAATATCGGCGAAGATATTGCTGCATCACCCCTGCCGCCGGACGATAAAATGTCGGAGCTTAAAGGCAGGGTGGAAGCTTATACAAATGATACAGCGCTGCTCTCACACCGCATTGACGATTTAAAAGCGGAGCTTAAAGATGCATCATACCCTGACATGGCGGCAGCCGAAGAGGAACTCAGCGATAAAAAGGCTAAGGAGAGCGAAGCTGCGCAGCAGCTCGGCTCCATGCGCCAGCGGCTTGAGAATATAGAAGCAGCGCGCGCAAAGCTTGCAGAGCTTATATCAGAAAATGAAAAAATAGCTGCTAAAATAGACAGATATACCCGCATATCCGATATGCTTATGGGCCGAAATTTGCACCGGACAACGCTGCAGGGATTTGTGCTTGGCCTTATGCTTGATGAAGTGGTGCTTGCAGCCTGTCGTTATCTTGGCAAGCTCAGCCGCGGCCGGTTTGCGCTTGTAAGGGTGGACACGGAGGGCGGAAAGGCGCAGCACGGCCTTGATATAGAGGTGATGGACGCATATTTAGGAAGTCAGCGTAAAATATACACATTATCGGGAGGAGAATTGTTTCTTGCATCGCTTTCGCTGGCTTTCGGACTGGCTGAGGTGGTACAGAATTATTCGGGTGGTACACGCTTTGATTCAATATTTATCGACGAAGGCTTTGGCTCGCTGGATGCGTCTACCCTTAATCTTGCAATGGACGCTTTTGACGAAATAAGGCGCGACGGCAGGATGGTAGGCATAATATCGCACGTAGAGGAGCTAAAGGAGCGCATAAGCGCGCGAGTAGAGATTATATCCTCATCCGACGGCAGCCATATAAAAATAGTAAACTGATTTTTGCTGTCGCTGCTGCATTGCGCTATACACACTTTTTTCTTCCTGCTGCGTTTTCTGTATCTATTCACCATCTATCTCCGATGCTATTGCTATCATTGGCACACAGTCTGAGCGGGGGAAAGACTGCTTATAAATTTGTTATATCCGCTTTGCCCTAAGCGCGGTGAAGCATTTGGTGCGTTTTCACAAGCAATGCCTAATTCGCATCACCCAAATAAGATGATAGCGCAAAATAGGCTTATGTGTAAATTTTGCTTGGATTTTATGCAGATTTTGGCAGCTTAACTCAACTGCTGATTTTTCATATGTACAGTACCGCTTGCGATTTACGACCTCAAAACAAATAATAGGCTTTGCGTGTTATATGGCAAAGGCATCTCAATTGAAGCGTTAACGGTGCTGTTAATATCCTTTTGATTACACAATTAAAGATGAGCGATATAAATTTATATAAAACCAAAAAAGCAGAAAGCAAATGATTGATAAAATAATGCAAAAGTCTCACCTGCGGCGATATAAAGCATAAAATATTACCGGAGGTGATGTTTTTATGCCCAAAATATATTTATCGCCGAGTAAGAGGAGCCAAAATAAGTGTATCTGCGGTGATAATGAGTTCCTGCACAGCAGGGACTATATTGAATATTTAGCCAAATTTTTAGAAGCGGGCGGAGCAGATGTCAGAATTAACGGCAGCAATTTGCGGTTTGGAGTAAAAGAAAGCAATATTTGGGGTGCAGACATTTACTACACCGTGCGGACGTCTCCGCAGAGCAGCAGAAGAGGCTCGATAATTTATATAGGCAAAGATGGCAATTTGTCGGAAGCGTACCGCTGCGCGACATTGATAAGGAAACAGCGCAAAACGATTTATACCGGCAAAGTAACGATAAACGCAGTAAAAAGGTTTTATGAATCGGCTGCGGCAGAAGCAATATGCATATGCGATGAAATATTAAGTCACAGCAATGTAAAAGACGCAAATTTTTTCCATAAAAACATGAAAGAGCTGGCTAAGTCAACGGCAAAAGGAATGCTTGATTATATTAAATATAAAGAAACGCATAATAAAAAATGCGGACAAAATGAAGCATGTCCACAAAGGCCTTTTGTGTCCGGCGCATCTGACAGCGCCGAATGCAACTGTGAAAATATAGATGTCGGCGGCGCGCAGCGGCATGAAAAATGCGAAAATCATATTTTCGAATGTTGCGCGGACAAATATGGCCAAGAATGTAGCTTAAATGTAAGAGATAATGTGCCGCAGTTTTCAAATATCGATTTTGAAAGTTATCTGATAGATGAGGAAGAAGAGCTTATAAGTGGAATTGGTCCGTTCCCGGAAGACAACGGTGAATATTTTTCTATACTTCCATAAAAGGAGAGATTAAAGTCAAATAGACACAGTATTTTCTGCTTATTAGATTTGATAAAACAAAGGCTGACAAAAAATTTGCGACCGTTTTGTACATCTCTTTTTATATGATTACAAATTTTAGCGTGTTAAAAAAATAATGATTGAAAAGAATAAAAAATATCGCGAAGTCCGTTTAAAGTATGTCAGCACGTATCGTAAGACTATTTTAATTTTATTGGATAGCTATTCTAAAGCTTATTTGCATAATACATAGTCAAAGTCCATGTTTTATATAGAATTCATAAAAGGAATCAATCTGGGCCATATCTGAAAGCATTTGGAACATAAAATAAAAAAGGACACAATTTTTGTGTCCTTAATTAATATTTAATATAATGAATACTGCCGTCGCTAAATCCTGTAAATTCCGGAGTTTAAAAGAACAATTTCATTTGAATTAATTTTAAAATATTTGTATACCGGCTCTTCAAATTCTGCATACTCATTAACTTCAAACGATTCAATATTTAGAGTATAAATTTTATTAGTATCACTGCAGCAAATAGTAAGTATGCCGTTATCAATAGAAATTCCGCTTGGTGAAGTAAAGATGCTGTCAGCGCCGCCAAATCGCAGCTCCTCTTTAATAGTTTTTGCGTTATATCGGCTGATTACTCCGCTTTTTGGAAAAGAGCACCAGAATTTATCATCATATAAAATGATATCGGAGGGTCCTTCATTTTTATGGGAAATTTGACCGCTCCATAAAATATTTCCGGACTTATCAAAAATATCTGAGGTGCCGTCGTCGTTACAAATAAGGACTTTTTCGTCTGGTAATAAGAGAGAAGCGCAGCTGATATAATTCATGAGCATATTTTCAAAGTTTACATAATTAGGGCCAAATTTTACAGTAAAATAAATAGATTTTTTAATAGGCGATACAACGCCGGTATTAAAAGAATATAATTTATATAAAATAACGACCTTATCGTCATATGCGGCCTGCTGTATAGCAAATACAAAGCCATCCTTAACAGGCAGAAAGTCTATCACATTTTCACCATATAGCCGTTTCATATTGTTCTCCTCAATTTTTCGATAATATAATTTTACATTAAAAACAATATACGGTCAACCATCAAAATATAAAAAGCTCTTATCTAAAAATACGCTATACAGTAATTATAAGGCTTTTTATACAATGGATAACTTTAAAATTAAGCAATGTTATTCGCCAAAGCTATAATGCAGCAACTTTTTTATAGCAAAAAAAGAAATTAAAAGGAAGTTTTTGTTGAATTTTATGTTATAATATCAAAAAAACCAACTGATTTGTGTTGAATTAAAAAGTTTAAATTGTATAACAGATAAATGGCAAGAAGTAAAAATTAGGAAAGACAGAAGTGGCGGTTTAAATGGACAAATCAAAAAACAGCGTGATGACAATAATAGCTATAGGTATTGTTATAGCTGCGGGACTGGTAGTATATAATTTAATATCCGCGCCAGAATATACGACAAAACATACGGCGCTCACACATGTTACAGACAGCTCATCTTCATATGTGTCTTCAGAAAATATTAGTGACACATCTATAAATGAGGTGTCGGAGCCAGAGAGTACAGTAAATTCTGCGATTACTGAAGAATCGTCTGTTCAGAGCGACAGCGCAAGTGAAAATGCAATAAGCAGCACGTATTCTACCGCTGCACCTTCCTCCGTTTCGTCCGAGCCAAACGGACCAATAAATATTAATACTGCAGATTTTGAAGAGCTTCAGGAGATTAAAAGAATAGGTCCAGTACTTGCTCAGAGAATTATAGATTACAGAAACTTGAATGGTCCGTTTGAGTCATGGGAAGAACTACTGGAGGTAAAGGGAATCGGTGAAAAAACATTAGAACAATATGCATGTCTGTAAATAATAGTTAAATAGTAGAAACGGCAGTGTGTATTAAGTTATGTGGGTCAGAAGCATAATAGTAAAAATAATTTTATTGTGTAATATTCCCGCTGCGCAGAATGCTTTTATTGCTTGACATGTAAGTGCTGCGATGCTATAATAGCAAGCGTATTTATGATGATGGAGACGTATCGAAGTGGTCATAACGAGCGCGACTGGAAATCGCGTTGCCTTAACGGGCACGAGGGTTCAAATCCCTCCGTCTCCGCCATAAAGAGGCAATAAAAAAGATATTGCCGCAGAACCCCCGATTGTATCGGGGGTTTCTTATATATATAACCGTCGGTTTTAAACTTACAAAATCATAGATGTAAAACTGGATTTTTCCTATTGTGTATGGACATGAACTCTCGTACAGTTAAATTAAGGTCAAAAAGAAGACAGGAAGAAATTCCTGTCTTCTTTTTTATATATTGAAATAATGTGAAAAATAAGGAGGTAAAAGCAATGAGTATTACAAAAGTGAGCAGCGAAGAACTTCATAAAATGCAGGGAAAGGAGGGGCTCATCATACA
>JAUUSE010000076.1:0-5651 GCA_030842085.1 Bacillota bacterium
TTACAAGCATGGTGGTGCTGTTATCGGCAGCGCCGGGGAGATATTCGTAATTTTGCACATAAGAGCCAAGTGTACGCTGTGTGCGGCGGCCAAGACTGTCATACGTATAATCCAAATTCAGGCTGTTGTTTATCGATAGTCCGTAGATAAGGCCCGGTTTGGCTATTGCTCCGTCAGGGGTCTTGCCGTAGAAATAGTTGGTGGTGTACGACTTGTCGCCTATCTGCCACACATACTTTTCTACGCGGTTTTTATCGTCGTACTTGAGGCCAAGACGCAGGCCGTCGCTTGTTGTCATGCCAATTGTGCGGCCTATGAGATCATAAGCATATTCCTTAGTTATCCCTGTCTGAGTATCTGTCAACCGCGCGAGATTACCTCTGTTATCATAATCATACTTGAATCTCGTGGCGCCGTCAAGCTTCTTTTCAACTACGCGGTCATAGTAACTATCGTAAATATACTCCACACTGTCGCCGTTGCCGTAATAAACGTGCCTCAGCAGGTCGCGGCCTATGTCATAGTCGTTTTCAGACAGCGTATTTGCGCCGGCCTTTGTTTTAATTACATCGCCCCAACTGTTGTATTCAAAGCCGTAATTAAAGCCATTGTGAGTTATGCCGGTAAGGCGGTTGGAGGCGTCATAATCATAGCTTACGGTTGTGCCGGAGGATGTCACCGACTTTATTGCATCGTTGTTGTTGTCATAAGTATAGCTTGTTACAGTACCATCCGGTGCGGTTGTGCTGTTTAGTGTGCCGCGGTAGGACTGATAATCATACTGCGTGGTGTTGCCGCGCGAGTCAGTAACGGAAAGCAGCTTGCCGGTTGTGCTATCGTAGTTTGCGCTGCTTGATATATCGCCGCTTACCTTTTCCAGCCGCCACTTCTGCTGGTCGGTGCCGGAGTCGGGATATTCTATCGGCGTTACGCCGGTCTCCACCTGCCCATGCGGCAAATCTATGCAGGTGCCAAACTCCTTGTTCTTTATCTTGTAATATCCGTTGCCTGCGCTCTCAAACTTCCATTTCTGAGTATCTGCGCCGCTGTCGCTGTTTATGACGAGCGCGTGCAGATTGGCATCATAGCTGCTTGGGCCGTAGAAATCAAGCATCTTGTCGGGGGCATTCATTGGGGAAATTTTGAAATATCCGTCCCCGGCATCCCTCAGCATAAACTGCTGATTTTTGTTTGTATGGTGGAACTGCTGTACTATGGGTGTATTGTTTTCAGTACCATAGTTGTTCACATCCAACACCTTGTTAGAGGCCAGCGAGCGAATGAGATACACGCCGTCCGCCTCTGGGGTTTCCCCAGTGGGAGCATCCACCGGCTCAAATGCCCATTCCTGGTCCTGTGCCGTAGCGTACACTATCGTCCACATGGTGTTGTCGCCGGCGGTAGATGTGCCAAAGTTTGTTATGCTCATATTCGGCGCGCACTCGGGGCTTATGCGGTACCAGCCGTATCTATCCACCTCAAGCTTGAACCGCTGCGCACTCGAATTGTTGTAATCAAACACATGCAGCTGTGTAGGCTGATTTGTCGCCGCCGGTACATCGATAGCCTTGCCGTTGTATACGCTCTTTAATGCGTAATAGCCATTACCGGCGTCCACTACCTCCCACTGCTGGGGAGCATATCCAGCTCCATAGGAGTTTTGTACCAGCCGGTCGCCGTTTAAATCGAGGCATTTGCCGCTGTATTTGTTCCTTATGTAATACTTCTTGCCGGGTATTACTGCGCCAACGTACGATATGCCCTGCGTCTTGGACGAAGTGGCGTTGCCGAAGCCGTCGTAGGTGAGGTCCATCGATAGGCCGTCGGAGCTGAAAGCCGTCACAACGTTCTTTTTGTCATCCTTGGCATATTCATATGATGTGCCGTCGGGGTTTAGTATTTTCGATATGGTGTTGTTGTCATCATAGGCAAAGGAGCTTTCCTGCTCCGCCTTATCAACCGTGCTTACCTGGTTGCCATCATCGTCGTAGGTATAGCTGCCGCCAAAGTCGCGAACCAGTGATATGTCGTCAAACATTATGTCGTTTATCTGATTTGCGGACCAGAGATACAGATGTATTGCATGATAGCTCAGGTTAGTGGTCGGGTCGTTGTCGTCAGTGTTAACAATAGCGCTGACGAACTGGTCGCCGCTGACATAAGGATTAGCTTTGGCATCCACCCAGCGCGTCGTGCCGTTGGTATAAAGTATGGCTGCGGAAATTCTTACATCTCTGCTTCCTTCAACTATGGCGTTGCCGTTTATCCAGCCGCTGAGGTGATATATATCGCCCTCACTGCCGCTTACCGGCACACCGCACATTATTGACTTTGATTTCGTCGGGTCGCCTTTGAAAACTATCCGCACTTCGGAGTTTTCAAGAGTCTGTGACAGTTCGTCGTCGCCGTAGCCAGGCCCTGGGTCATTCCAGCCATATGGGACATGCATTTGCCCAGCCATATTGTGCGGTATTACAAAGCCGCCGTTAACTACTATATTATATGAATTTGCACCACTGCTCTTTTCAAGCTGAACATTGCATATCTGAGCTGTACCTGTAGCGGCATAGAGTCCTATTCCTATGCTGTCTATATATTGCATAGGCTCTACATCAAATGTGAATGTCAGCCGCTGGTAGCCGTTATCCATGTCCGAATTCGTTGTGCCAGTAATTGCGTCGGAGTATATATAGCTTGTTGTAGTGTACCACATATCATATATTCCAGCCTTTAGACGCACACCTGTGCCGGACACATCCTCGGTTTTGACATATGCCGACAGCGTATATGTTCCGTCAAGCAGCGGAGGATTAAACCAGTTTACGCTCTGATTAAGCTCGTTTGTCGCTGACGACGTACTGGTAAACTTAACAGCGTTTCCGCTTATGAGGCCGCCAGATACTACCTCGCAAGTGCCGTTATCCGTCCATCCCTCTTTGCCGTTGCGGCTGAAATCGCCGTTTATCAGATAATTAATAGATTCTCCTGCGCTGCCGGCAGACTGTGTTATCTTTGTCTTAGACTCCCTTTTATCTGAATAATCCGCACTAGATACATTTCCCTTATCGTCAAATACACCCGTTGTCAGACCTACTGAATTAAACTGATATGTCGTCCTCCTGTTTATCGCGTCGGTAAACACTGTTTCATTTAAATAGTAGTCCGCCTTATACAGCCGCCGCGCTGTGGCCCAGTTTGACTCTCTTTCATGCACGTCGAGCACTTTGCGGTCACCGGACATGACGTAATATATGCCGGAATTATCATTGTTTTTGACAGACTGAAGCATACCTTGCCCGTCATAATCGAACCGCGTGGTGGTTCCGTCAGGATAGGTTATATTAGTCAGGAAATGTTCCTGCTCATAGGAAAACGTGGTTACACGTCCGACAGAGTCCTGTATTGTTTTGAGCTTTTCATTATTTCCAGCGCCGTAATATCCAAGATAAATCCACGCGCCAGTGTTGGTATTTATGTTTCTCAGTATATGGTCCCCGTTTTCCGGGCCATAATTAAAGCTTATCCAGTTGCCGTTGTTGTCAGTTATTTTGCGAAGATACCCCTGCTCATCAAAGTTCATTTTAGAGGTTTCTTCCTTGTTGACTATCTTATACTTATTGTCCGGCTCAACCGTTAATGTAAGGCCCAGACCATCCTCGTCCTTCATATCGGTGCCGAAGTAGTGCTTTGTGCCGTCGCCGTCGGTATATGAATATGGATAATCGGATATTCCAGTGGCATCTACACGCTGCACGACGTTTAGCCTAAATCCGTAGCCAAAGCGATTGCGCTGTGTTGAGTGCGTCGTTGCAGGAGTATTTGCATCGCTACTGTTGTAGGTAAGATACAGACTGAAAGGCATTACTGCGTCGCCTATGCTTATTCCTCTTGTCTGGAAAACCAAATTGCCCGTAAAATCGTTTACATAGCCGTTACCGCTGTTTCCGGCCGAATGGCTGTGATATGTCCAGTAATCCTCAAGGCCGGTATGATTGCGGTAATATATCATTAATGTCGGCCTGGCGCCTGCTTCCTCATTTGTCACGTCGGAGGATGCAAATACCATTATTTCATTATTGCCTGGGTTATATGCCTTTAAGGCAAGCCCATAGTTTGGAGATGTACCGCGGTACCATGCCTGCGCTGCTTCTGTTACATCCAGTGCATACCACAGCGTTTGCCCAGCGTTAGGCTGCTTGTGATATGTTGTATAGTCAAGCGCATTTTCTTCAAACGCCGGCTGTGTGCTCCACAGCATGCCGTCCTGCGCCCAGTTTTCCGTTACCTTATGCGCTGAGAAAATCTTGTTGTCGGACGTTTCATATGGGTCGCCATAGCTGCATATGTACAGCGATGCTCCTACTACCTGTGAGCCTTGCTCTATATCCGGAAGCTCTGTAAAGCGTACAAATGAGCGGAATTCGTCGCCGTTTGATGCTCGGCCTACCCATAAATTCCTGCTGGATTTGTCATATGCCTCACTGCGGTTTTCTCTTATATTTATGTCCCATATCTCTTTTATGTTCTGTGCTGTCTGGGTAATGGGGTCAATAACGACAGGGTATACCCTCGATGCATCTTTGAGCCATGTCTTATCCGCCACAACCGTAAGTATGCTCTCATCAGACGATACCGCCGTTATCTGCATCTCTACAGCGCTGCTCGTCTCGCCCGCAGCGTCGTACATAAACGGCGCATCAAGCTTATATACTTCCTCGCCGCTCTCCCTGCTTACTAGTGTTATGCTGCCGTCGGCACTCGCCTGCATGTCAAGCCCTGCGTGATTTATCCTGAAAGATATATCCGTATCCGCTGCACCCACGCTGTTTAATACGATATTTTCCTTGACCGTCTCGCCCTTGAGCTCATATTTTAAATCAACATCCGGCAGTATGTTTTCATATTCACCCGCCGACGCCGCGTTTTCCACCGTCATGCGGTCGCTGTTGTATTCCTCTATATCTTCTTCTGCCGCCTGCGCCCTGAAGGCCTGCGCTTCCGTCAGCGTCTTTTCTGTTGTCGCTACATTGTTATCAAGCTCGGCTACCTTAAAGCCGCTCTTCCTTATTTCATCGGAGGCGCTAAACAGCCTCAGCCCACTGGACTTTTTGTTGTTTATACCCCATGATATTTCAAAATCGCCGTTGTCTATGCTGACCAATTTCTCCGCATGGCTGTCTGCGCCAAACTGCACCTTTATGTCTGACGCTTTGTTCTCGTATACCGTCTCGCCATCCTCGTTTTCCGTCTTTACGAGACTGTTGTCTATCTCAGCCCAGCTGCCGTCATCCGTCTGGTAGTGCACCGGCTCGTTATACTGCGCTGCTGTGAAAGAAAAATCATCATTTAGAAAGTATTTGGTGTATTTGTCCCGCTTTTCATCAAGCTCTTCGATTACCACCGCCGGCTTGCCGTCCTCCGGCAGCCGTGTGTCAAGCTCAGCTGCTATTTCTTCGTCAGTATACCCGCTGCTTAAATCGTACACATTATTTTGCGCAAAGGTATCTGCGAAAATCTCAAGCTGCGCCATGTTTATCGTCAGTGTCATTATCAGCACTGCCGATATTAGTCTTATTATCTTTCGCCGCATTTTTTGTTTTTCCTCCCCAAATTAATAATTTTTTGTGCGATATACTGTCATATCATGGAAA
>JAUUSE010000077.1:0-5636 GCA_030842085.1 Bacillota bacterium
AAGTTTAGCGCTTGCTGAACTGCGGAGCGCGACGGGCAGCCTTGAGGCCGTATTTTTTACGCTCTTTCATACGCGGATCACGTGTGAGGAATCCGGCCTTCTTAAGGGTGGTGCGAAGATTTTCATCATACTGCAGCAATGCCCTTGCTATACCGTGACGTATAGCACCGGCCTGTCCCGTAACACCGCCGCCGGCTACGCGACATACTATATCAAATTTGCCTAAAGTATCAGTCAGAGCAAGCGGCTGACGCACGATAACCTTAAGCGTTTCAAGTCCAAAATATTCGTCAATGTCTCTGTCGTTTATCGTTATTTTACCTGTACCCTGATATACGCGCACACGAGCTACAGAACTCTTGCGGCGGCCGGTACCGTAAAAATATGGTTTAGATTCGTACATTTAATTTGGCCTCCTTCATTAAAGCGTCCAGTTTTCAGGCTTCTGAGCCTGATGCTTGTGCTCTGCGCCCTTGTATACGCGCAGTCTTGTAAACGCCTTGCGGCCTATTGTAGTGTCGGGTATCATGCCCTTTACCGCAAGCTCTACCGCAAGCTCCGGCCTTGTGGCCATTAATGTGCGGTATTTTGTCTCTTTAAGTCCTCCGATATATCCGGAATGACGACGATAGAATTTCTGATCAAGCTTCTTGCCGGTCAGCTCTACCTCAGCTGCATTTAATATGATTACATGATCGCCGCAGTCAACGTGCGGTGCAAATTCCGGCTTGTGCTTGCCTCTCAGCAATACAGCCGCCTGAGCAGCTACACGGCCAAGCCTTTTGCCGGCTGCGTCTATCACGTACCATTTACGGGTTATTTCGCCCGCTTTCGGCATATAAGTAGACATATATTTAACCTCCATAACAAATAAATACAATTTAGCGAAATTAAATATAACACACCGCCGCCCGCATGTCAACCATTTTTTTAATTTATATTTTGCTAAATCTTATTTTCTCTTAAAATCTCTTGTTTTCTTCATTATCCTGTTGTTTAATTTACATTTTTGCTGTATAATTTTAGCTGGGCATTAAGCTGGCGGTAATCACCTTTGATACAGTATTTTTATCTGCTGCCGCAATTTTCAGCACACTGCCGCACGGCGAAGCTGTAAAACGGCAGAGGCTAATCTTCTCTGCCTTTGCATACTCAATTGCGTCCGGCTGTTATAATCGAATTTTGCGGACAATACATAAAATACTGCGATAAAGCCGCAGCATTTGCTTAATGAAAACAGCCGCTTGCATTAGAGACATATATTTAGGTATATCTGTGTCAGTATCGTTTGCAGGCGGGTTTTAACATCAGCTTACTTTTAATTTATGCTCAAGTCTTTCAGACGTCAAATATATGTGAGGATGATTTTATGCAGCAGCTTATGAGCTATATGCGCTCTGCGATGGATAAATATAATATGATATCTGACGGCGACTCTATTGCCGTCGGCGTGTCCGGCGGGAAAGATTCTCTTGCTCTGCTCTGCGCGCTCAGCGAAATGCGCCGATTTTACGGCAAGCAGTACTCTCTTACAGCTATAACTATAGACATGCAGTTTGGCGGAGCACCAGGAGACTTCTCAGAAATAAGCGAGCTGTGCCGGCGGCTCGGAGTTAATCATATTATACGGCTTTCAAATTTATATGACCTCATATTTAACCAGCGCAAGGAAAAAAATCCGTGCAGCCTGTGCGCAAAAATGAGGCGCGGCATGCTGCACGACGAGGCCAAAAAGCAGGGTTGCAATAAGGTCGCGCTGGGGCATCATCTTGACGACGCCGTACAGACATTTTACATGAATTTGTTTTTAGGCGGACGCATAGACTGCTTTGCTCCTGTTTCTTATTTGTCGCGCAAAGATTTATATTTAATACGTCCCATGGTTTTCGCTTACGAAAAGGATGTCTCGAGAGCCGCACGCACCCTTAATTTACCTATTAGGGCGGAGCTTTGCCCAATGGGGCACACGTCTCAGCGTGCGCAGATGGCTAAAAAAATCGCCGAATGGGAAAAGGAGTTTGGCCCGCTGCGGCAAAAAACTATAAACGCACTTCAAAGCGGCAGCATAAGAGGCTGGTAATCTAATTTCTGCATTTTTATTTTAATATTATAAAAATTAAGGCCGCATAGTGAACACATATGCGGCCTTTTTAATTAAAGATTTGTATTTTATTTTTAGCGCTACCTCAGGTAAGAAAATCAGTAAAGGCTAATTTTTAAGGCTCTGCACCGGCGCCGGAATGCGTCCGCCGCGAGATATAAACTGCAGCGGTGACGCAGTATTCACTTTCATGACCGGGCCGCTGCCGAACAATCCGCCAAAGTCAAGCTCATCGCCTACGTTTTTACCTATTGCCGGAATAAGCCTTACTGCCGTTGTCTTGGAATTTATCATACCTATTGCTGCTTCGTCCGCTATAATTCCCGATATTACCTCCGCCGGCGTGTCGCCCGGTATTACTATCATGTCAAGGCCCACCGAGCATACAGCCGTCATTGCCTCAAGCTTCTCTATAGTAAGCTTGCCGGAGCGTGCGGCGTCTATCATTCCTGCATCCTCCGTCACAGGTATAAACGCTCCCGAAAGCCCGCCGACGTGGGATGAGGCCATAATTCCTCCCTTTTTAACGGCGTCGTTCAGCATGGCAAGCGCTGCCGTCGTCCCGCAGGCGCCGACTGACTCAAGGCCCATCTCTTCTAATATATGTGCGACGGAATCACCTACCGCCGGCGTAGGCGCAAGCGATAAATCCACTATTCCAAAAGGCACCGACAGACGTTTTGACGCCTCTTTCGCTACTAACTGGCCCATCCTCGTGATTTTAAAGGCCGTCTTTTTTATTAAATCGGCCACGCCGGTAATATCAAGCCCTTCCGACTTCTGAAGCGCGGCCCTTACAACTCCCGGGCCGGACACCCCTACATTTATAACGCAGTCAGCTTCTCCAACGCCGTGAAAAGCACCTGCCATAAACGGATTATCCTCTGGCGCGTTGCACAGCACCACAAGCTTAGCCGCGCCGAAGCAGTTGTTGTCGGCCGTAAGCTCCGCCGCCTGACGTATAACTTTGCCCATTTTTGCCACAGCGTCCATATTTATACCCGCTTTGGTAGAGCCTATATTAACTGAGGCGCACACATGCTCCGTTTCCTTAAGCGCCTGCGGTATGCTCTCAATAAGCGCATAATCTCCTGCCGAAAAACCCTTATGCACCAATGCTGAATATCCGCCTATGAAATTGACACCGACGGCCTTCGCCGCTCTTTCAAGACAGTGGGCAAATTTCACCGGGTTATGCGACTGGCAGGCCGCTTCAATTATTGCAATGGGAGTCACCGCAATTCGCTTATTTATTATAGGTATACCGTAATCAGTCTGTATGTCGTCTGCCGTTTTTACGAGATTTTCTGCATATCTTACTATTTTATCATATACCTTTGAACAGGCCTTGTCTATGTCCTCGTCGGCGCAGTCAAGCAACGATATGCCCATAGTAACCGTACGTATATCAAGGCATTCGTCCTGTATCATTGTAATAGTTTCCAGTATATCGTTTATGTCAAGCATTTATTATTTCCCCTGTCGTTTAATGAGTAATTTAAGTCAGCACCTTGCGGCAGACCATGTGCCCAGCTCACGCATCTCATTGGCTAAATATTAATATTTCCCCGTGTCCGCCCGCGCAATTGTAAGGCGAATACTTATGCTATATCCTGTGCATTGAGTTGAAAATGTCCTCGTGCGTTACATGTATAGAAAGTCCCAGTTCATTTCCCTTTTTTGAAAGCTTATCGGACAGCTCTTTAAAAGAAACATTCATCTCTCTTATATCGCAAAGCATAACCATTGTAAATAAGTCCTGCATTACCGACTGATTAACATCATTTATATTAACATTACATTCAGCACAAACAGCCGAAATTTGTGCAAGTATTCCCACTTTATCTTTACCAATAACCGTTACTACGGCACGCATATTTTTTCCTCCCGTTTAGTATATTTCTTCATAATATTATAATATACGCCGCGCGCTTAATCAACAAGTTATTAATTTTAAACGTGTTTATTGTAATTTCCATAAAACAGTAAGAATTTCATTGACTTATTTTTAATATACATGTATAATTTATGTAGTAAATTTACACTATTAAAAGCTAATAAACCATGCATTTTTTGCATGGTTTATTATAACACTTAAGGAGGAAAATCAATGAAAAAACTTGTAAAGCTATTTTCATTCGTATTAGTCGCGGCTATGTGCGTAGCATTATGCTCCTGTGCAAAAACCGGATTAAGGTCAAAGCCAGTTGACCTTGAGCATGTTATGCCTCTGCTTATGTATGTTGGCTGCGGCGATGATTCTGGCAAGGCATCTCAGCCAAAATTCTCGGATGAACAGCTTCAGCAGCTTACTGACGCTGGCATAAATGAATATGTACTGCTCACTACATTTATGCCTACATATTACTGTGACATAGACGAGAACGGCAACGCCGTAGGCGAGCCGCAGCGTCTGTGCACCAAAGAGGACATATATACTCTTACTATGGAGGATCTTGGCGTTGACTCGGAATATCAGCTTCAGCTTAAGCAGGAGCAGGTTATAAGAGACACCTATGTAACTCCGTCAGATAACAAATCAACCATTAATCAGCAGATTGATTATGAAATAGAGCTGGCAAAACGCATACTGGCAATTAATCCTAATGCGAAGTTCTGGTTCAGTTTGCCGCATACAAAAATGATTGAGGGCGCCACTTTCTATGCGGAGCATTATATGGACATTATATATCCAAAAATAAAGATAGCCTTTAGTGAAGAAGAGTTTGATAAAAATGTTGGCGGACTTTACTGGTCAACTGAAGACGCCGGCGGAACTGTATTTGATACGGAAAATCAGGTCGATTTCGGTAATCCAATAGTTAAAGCCGCTAAATACTGTTCCGATATACTTCATGAAGAGGATAAAACATTAATGTGGATACCTTATACTACTATGGGTCAGCAGTATGACCGCATAGGTTTTATATCAAATCTGACAGATGTTTTTGATTATGTATATTTACAGCCAGGTTACCTCTGGCATGAGGAAAAAGAGCCGTTTGTAAATTATATTAAGAACAGCGTCGAGGCAGGAGCAGTTCTCAGCACGTCAGGTACAATATACGGCGGAGAGAAAAAATCCAGCACAGTTATAGGCGTTGAGATAGAGCTCGACAATAAAGTTGTTATTGGCAAGGAAGCCGAAAATCATATGCGCAGATATAATGCTTATGTAGACAACTTCTCTCAGTTTAAGAGCGATAAACTCATAGCAATATATTCCAGCAATAGCACCAATATGTTCACCGATACTGTAACTAATTTACTCTTTGAGTGGTATAAATAATCTATTGTAAATAAAAATAGACAAGACATTTCTATAACAATATATTAAAAGTAGAAACAAAAGCACTGAATGTATAACTACATCAGTGCTTTTGTTTTTTAATTGGCAATCAAATTGTCATAATCTATCATTTCAAAGCTTAGTTATTAGCTAAGTAGCATTTTTAGACGTTAACACAAATGTTAATATAATAGAGGGTATGAAGAAAAGTCTGTAAATAAGATTCTTCTATGATAAGACTGGGTG
>JAUUSE010000078.1:0-5594 GCA_030842085.1 Bacillota bacterium
CGGCGTCAATTCGTCATATTCGTCGCTTTCCAGCGGCGTTTCTAAGTTTATGCCATTTATTTTTTTAGACATACTTTTAGTCACAAGCTTAGAAGCTATTAAAGAAGTAAACAACGCCAATAAAAGTGCTACTGTTGCAACAGGCAGTGCTCTTAACAGCAGCCCCCAAATGCTGAGCTGGCTTACCGATATATGAATAACCGTCCCATCAGCCGCCATTCGCGCACGACAGATAATCTTACTCATATAGCTGTCAGCATTATATATATATTCGCTGTCTCCCGTTTCTCTCGCCTGATTTATGTCATCATATAATGAATAGTCAACCGTTTCTGCACCTTGACTGTCATACAACACTTCATTGTCCGACGATATAATTAGTACACGATAATCTTCTGAAGAAAAATTTGGCCGGCTTTCGGCTTCAGACGGCGTAAAATCATAAGTAAGAATATCGAGCTGTGCCGAAAGTTGACGTTTAGCAGAATTTTCATAGCTGAAGCTTAATACCGCGCAAATAACAACAGAGCATACTATTATAAGCATTGCAGATATTGAGAAGCACGGCCAAAAAAATTTTTTTCTCATGAATCAGCCTCTATGCGGTAACCTACTCCGCGCACCGTTTCTATAATGTCAGCGCCTTTGCCAAGCTTTTGGCGCAGATTTTTAATGTGCATGTCTACTGTACGCGTCTCACCGAAATAGTCGACGCCCCACACGTCGGTCAGCAGCTTGTCCCGATTGAACACCATGCCCTTATGCTCCATCATAACCCGCAGAAGCTCAAATTCTTTTAATGTGAGTATTACCCGCTCATTATCTACCATTACAGTGTGCTCATCAAGATTAAGCACAATCTTACCCGCTCTTAGTATATTGCTTTCTTTTGGCGGAGCAGTGCGGCGCAGCACAGCGCGTACTCTTGAAACCATTTCCATCATTCCAAAAGGCTTTACAAGATAGTCGTCGGCTCCTATGTCAAGTGCCTGAATCTTATCATATTCCGTTCCCTTCGCCGTAGCCATTATGACTGGAATGGATGCCGTCGCACGCGACGCGCGCAGCCTTTTTAAAATAGATACGCCATCTTCGCCCGGCAGCATAACGTCAAGAATAATTAGCTCCGGTATCTGTTTTGACAAAGCTTCAAAAAAGGTTTTCCCATCTGAAAAGCCCTCAGCCTCAAAGCCGGTGGAATGAAGCGTATATATTTCTATTTCGCGTATGCTCGCGTCATCTTCAACGCAGTATATCATACTTCACGCTCTCCTTTATGGATGCCGGTAATTGAAAATATTACCCATTCTCCGACGTTTACGGCGTGGTCGCCTATGCGCTCAAAATATTTGGCTATCATAAGCAAATCCATAGCATATTCTCCGTCCTCCGGATGTTTATTAATCATAGTTGTAAGCTGATCCTTCACATTTATGAATATCTCATCAACTACGTCGTCATGCGCAATTACCGCCGCCGCCATTTCCTCGTCTTTACGCACAAATGCATCGATGCTCTCTGTTACCATTTTCCGTGTAGCTATCGCCATATCGCCTATTTGCTTTATTTCATCGATTTTGCGTCCGCCAAGATATTCTATCAGCTCTGCTATATCGCGCGACTGGTCGCCTATTCTTTCCAAATCGGTAATCATTTTCAGCGCCGCAGAAATCTGACGTAAATCACTCGCCACCGGCTGCTGCTGCAATATGAGCTTTAAGCAGAAATTTTCAATGTCTCTTTCTTTGCTGTCAATCTCTCTTTCAATATCTGTGAGCTTTCGTGCAAGCTCTACATTGCCCTCTATAAGCGCTTGGGCTGTTGTCGCTATAGCCTCTTCGCACAGTGAGCCCATTTTTATAAGCTCTGTATTCAAATCATTCAGCTGTCTGTCAAATTTATTCCTCATAATTATCCAAACCTTCCTGTTATGTAATCCTCCGTGCGTTTATCAGTTGGGTGTGAAAATAGCCGCTCGGTATCGTCATGCTCTACAAGCTCGCCAAGCAAGAAAAATGCAGTACTGTCAGATATTCTTGCCGCCTGCTGCATGTTATGCGTTACCATTACAATAGTATAGTGCTTTTTAAGCTCTATAGCCAGGTCCTCAACCTTAGAGGTTGATATCGGGTCAAGTGCGCTGGTAGGCTCGTCCATAAGAAGGACTTTAGGTTCCACCGCCAGTGCGCGCGCTATGCAAAGCCTTTGCTGCTGTCCGCCGGAAAGTCCTAATGCAGATTTCTTAAGCCTGTCCTTTACTTCGTCCCAAATGGCGGCGCTTATCAGCGATTTCTCAACAATATCGTCGAGCTTTGCCTTATTCTTTATTCCGTGAGTTCTCGGCCCATACGCAACATTGTCGTATATACTCATAGGAAATGGGTTCGGCTTTTGGAAAACCATTCCCACATCACGGCGCAGACTATTAACATCAATATCCGATGAAAATATATCCATGCCTCTGTATAAAACTTTGCCGGTTATTTTAACTTCCGGAATAAGGTCGTTCATACGGTTGAGCGTCTTTAAAAATGTAGATTTTCCGCAGCCGGACGGTCCTATAAGAGCTGTTATGCTTCTCTCTGGAATTTTTATATTTATATTTTTAAGGGCCTGTGTTTCGCCATACCATAAGCATAAATCTCTCGCCTGAATAATATTCATTGCTCCACTCTCCGTTTAAATAATTTTCCTACCAGCGATGCGCTGAAGTTTATTATAAGTGCAAGTATCATAAGTATTGCCGCTATGGCAAATGCAACCTCAAACTCGCCCTGCTCTTTCGCATATACGTAAAGCGCAACCGTAAGACTCGCGCCCGGCTCAATCAGTCCTTCAATGGGGCCGTAAAGCGTATGCGCAAATCCGGCCGTGAAAAGCAGCGCCGCCGACTCGCCCAAAATACGGCCTATGGAGAGTATGCAGCCCGTTATTATGCCGTCTATTGAGCTTGGCAGCACCACTGTGCGTATAACCCTCCACTTTCCGGCGCCCAACGCAAATGCGCCTTCGCGGTAGCTTTGCGGCACCGTTTTAAGGCTTTCCTGCGTCGTCCTTATTATTGTCGGAAGATTCATTATAACAAGCGTCAGCGCACCCGCTATAATTGACGTCCCAAAGCCAAAGAACTGACAGAATATGAGCATACCGACAAGGCCGTATATTATCGACGGTATGCCGGAAAGCGTCTCGGACGCCAGCTCTATCAGCTCTACGATTTTCTTGTTTTTAGCGTATTCTGTCAAATAAATAGCCGCGCCGACTCCTATTGGAAGCACTATAATAAGCGTAGCAATTACTAAATACAGTGTGCTTACTATATCAGGAAGTATGCCTATATTATCTTCCGAATAGCTTGGAGATGTGGAAAGCAAATTCCACGTAACATTTGGCAGGCCTTTAACCAGCACATAGCCCACAATGCCTATGACAAGCGCGCATACAATTCCTACGGCTATATATGTAATTGTCTTCATAACAGCACAATATGCTTTTCTGCGTTTAGATATAGGCTTTATCATATTAATTCTCCTTCTGGCGCTTAAGCAGCATGTTTAAAAGCACGTTTATAAGCATGATAAACAGGAACAGCACCAGCGCTATTGAGAAAAGCGCTTGACGCTGAAGTCCTGAGGAATAAGACATTTCGCTTGCAACCGCCGTTGTGAGAAATCGCACACTTTCAAAAAGGGATGGCATATTTGCAACATTTCCCGCAACCATCATAACCGCCATAGCTTCGCCTATGGCTCGTCCGACGCCGAGCACCACAGCCGCAGCTATTCCGCTCTTAGCCGCCGGCACCGACACCCTGAAGTATGTCTCAACTTCAGTTGCGCCAAGCGCTAAGGAAGCATCCTCATACTCTTTAGGCACAGCCTCCAGCGCAGTAATTGAGACTTTTATGACAGACGGCAGTATCATTACCGCCAATACTATTATTGCCGCAAGAAGACTTGAGCCATCTGGCACATTGAACACCTTCATAATCGTTGGGACAAGCACAAGCATACCGACAAGGCCGTAAACCACCGACGGAATCCCAGCAAGCAGACCTACCGCCGATGTTATAATTGATTTTACCTTAGGCGGTGCCATCTTAGCAAGATATACGGCCGCAAAAAAGCCTATCGGCACGCCTATTAAAATTGCACCCGCTGTGCCGTAAACAGATGTAAGTATAAATGGAAGTATACCGAACTTGGCCTCTGCAGCAGTAGACGCCCATTCGGTACCGAACAAAAAGTTTATTATTCCTATCTCTTTTATTGCCGGTATTCCGGATATAATAAGATATATAGTTATAACCAGTACGCATCCTACGGCGACCAGCCCTAAAATAAGAAATATTATGTGTATAATATTCTCAACTATCTTGCGTTTTGATTTTTTCTCTGTCCTAAGCTGTACAGCTTCCTCTGCCATAAATCATTTTCCTTTCATATGGGAAAGCCGGCGGTCCCACGTTTAGGTAAGACCGCCGTATATATTCTTTGCTTTTTTACTTAACAGGTACGGCTCCCTGCTGTGATATTATTGAAGATGCGTCTGAAGAAGTGATATAGTCAAAGAACGCCTGTGCAGCTTCCGAAAGCTCTGCGCCTGTCTTTGTTACCAGCACAAACGGACGCTGTACAACATATGTTCCGTCCTTTACTGTTTCTTCCGTCGCAGCTACTCCGCCAACCGTGATTGCCTTAATCTTATCGCTCACGGCTGAGAGTGAAGCGTAGCCTATTGCATTCGGATTCTGTGATACTGTTGTTATAACATCACCTGTTGAAGTTAACTCCTGACGATATTTGCATTTATCTTCTGTTCCGGTTATAGATTCAAAGCCGTCACGCGTACCGCTTCCCGCCTCACGGCCTATGAGTACTATCTCGCCGTCTTTACCGCCGACCTGACTCCAGTTTGTAATTTCACCGGTGTACATTTTAGCTATCTGATCAAGCGTTAAATCTGAAACAGTATTGCTGTTATTTACAACTATCGCTATGCCGTCAAGCGCAAGAGTTGTTTCGGTAAGACTTGCCTTTTCATCCTCCTTAAGAGCGCGGCTGGAAAGGCCTATGTCGCATCTGCCCTCAGAAACAGCCGTTATGCCGCTGCTCGAGCCCGTCGGGTTATAAGTGAATTTTACATTAGGATTAGCTTTTGTAAAAGCCTCGCCTAAAGCACCTATTACGCTTTCCATTGAAGTTGAGCCGTCCGTCGAAACAGAACCGCTGAGTGAACCGTCGCCTGTTCCCGATGTAGTGTCATTTCCACCGTTGCCGCAGCTTACAAGCGCTACCGCCATTATCGCGGCAATCAAGCATGCTAAAACCTTTTTCATTAAATATTCTCCTTTTAATTTTCTATCATTTCGTTTCTACGCTTATATATTATTTCTTTAGCGTAAAGCCTATAATCCTATTTATGTAAAAATTAAGTAAAATTCGACAAAAGTATATAATTATAGTCTTTACTTAAACTAAACAATAAAAATAAAAAAGGAAAATTCTTAAATTTATTTTATCATATATATAATAAAAGTAAAATATTATTAGTTAATATTCTAAAAATAGTTGACTAAGAGCAATTTGTAGGGC
>JAUUSE010000010.1:0-46645 GCA_030842085.1 Bacillota bacterium
TTTTTGTCAATTATATAGACCTTTTTAGCTGTTAAGCTTATACGGTCTGTTTTATTGAAGCTTATGAGAACAGTACGATGCAGGACTAAGCATCGCGGAAAAGCGTCCGTGTAAATGATTTAAGGGATGTTATTATCAAAGAAATCATAATGAGTGGCAAACTATGGACAATTGGCGGGTTCGTACTGACAGTCTAAACCAATATATTTGTGTACATCGTAAAAGTCGAAGCTGCGGAAATATGCCTTAAGGCCGTAGTTTAGGGACTATACCGTACTTAATTTAATAGAAATAAAAATGTGCTGACCTTTTTTTCAATCTATGAGCAGCGGCAGGTTATAATCTATTTATCCGTATAATTTTTATTTTAGAAAGAAAAATATTAACTTAAAAATGCGTATTATTCTGGGGAAAAATTAACTTAAAATCTTTCTATTTATTACCTGAACATTTATTCGATATTACCCTTTTAATAATAATAAATATATGTTATACTAATATGACAGTCGGCTGAATTTTCTTATTTGAGACAAAGTTTGACAGCAGAAAATCATTTGGCTAAAAACACTTTAGCTAAATAATATTTGAATATATGCGGATTAAAATAAACTTGTAAAATTATTATTTTGCTTATATTCTAAATCAGCATTTTTAAGCATTGATAGACCGCACTTAATTTAATAGGAATAAAAATACGCCGGCTTTTTTCAGCTGTTAGCAGCGGTGGGCTATAATTGATTTTCCCATATAATTTTTTGCTTTAGAAAAAGTAGGATAAAATATAAACTCTAATATTTATATGCAAACGGTGGAGGTGTGCTGAATATGGAAAAAATGGACAAGCCGTTTGAACTTGTATCTCCATTTAAGCCGACCGGCGACCAGCCGGAGGCCATAGACAAATTAGTGGAGGGCGTAAAGCGCGGTGACAGGGAGCAGACGCTGCTCGGCGTAACCGGCTCCGGCAAAACGTTTACGATGGCCAATGTTATAACTCGTGTACAGAAGCCCACTCTTGTGCTGGCTCATAACAAAACGCTCGCCGCTCAGCTATGCAGCGAGTTTAAGGAGTTTTTTCCGCACAATGCAGTGGAGTATTTTGTGTCGTATTACGATTATTACCAGCCTGAGGCTTACATTCCCGGTACTGATACTTATATAGAAAAGGAAGCCATGATAAACGACGAGATAGATAAGCTGCGCCATTCGGCGACATGCTCGCTTACTGAGCGCAGCGATGTGATTATTGTCGCATCTGTCAGCTGTATATACAGCCTTGGCAACCCTATAGATTACAGAAATATGATAATCTCACTGCGCCCAGGTATGGAAAAGAGCCGCAATGAACTGCTCCGCCGGCTGGTGGACTTGCAGTATGAGCGGAATGACGTTAACTTTATCCGCAATAAATTCCGTGTGCGCGGCGATGTTGTGGAGATATTTCCGGCCTACTCCGGCGACACGGCAATACGTGTTGAATTTTTCAGCGATGAGATAGACAGAATAAGCGAGATAAACCCGCTTACCGGCGATATAAAGCAGCCTCTTAACCATACGGCCATTTACCCGGCCTCTCATTACATTGTACCGCAGGACCAGCTCAAGGACGCGCTCGCGGAATTGGAGCAGGAGATGGAGGAAAGGGTAAAATATTTTACCGACGAGGGCAAGCTGCTGGAAGCGCAGCGCATACGCCAGCGTACCGAGTACGACATTGAAATGCTGCGGGAAATAGGCTTTTGCAATGGTATAGAAAACTATTCCCGCGTACTGGGACGCAGAGCGCCGGGCAGTACGCCTTTCACGCTGCTCGACTTCTTCCCAAAAGATTATCTGCTTATAGTGGACGAATCGCACGTAACACTGCCGCAGGTGCGCGGCATGTACGGCGGCGACCGCTCCCGCAAGGAGACGCTTATAAACTACGGTTTCAGGCTGCCGTCGGCGTTTGACAACCGTCCGCTTAATTTTGATGAATTTTACAGCAAGATAAATCAGGCGATATATGTCAGCGCTACTCCCGGCGAGTTTGAGAGAAAACACAGCACGCAGATAGCCGAGCAGGTTATACGCCCGACGGGACTCGTCGACCCGGAGGTAATAGTAAAGCCGACATACGGCCAGATAGACGATATTATATCTGAGATACGCGGCCGCATTGACAGAGGCGAACGCACTCTTATCACTACGTTGACAAAGAAAATGGCGGAAGACCTTACCGATTATCTCCGCAATATGGACTTAAAGGTAAAATATATGCACCATGACATAGATACAATGGAGCGTATGGAGATTATACGCGGTTTGCGGCTCGGTGAATTTGACGTATTGGTCGGCATAAATCTTTTAAGAGAGGGCCTTGATTTGCCGGAGGTATCGCTCATATGCGTGCTGGACGCGGATAAAGAAGGCTTTCTGCGCTCGGAGACATCGCTTGTGCAGATAATCGGCCGCGCCGCAAGAAATGCCGGCGGGCAGGTTATAATGTATGCCGACAGTGTGACGCCGTCGATGGAGCGGGCTATAAACGAGACCAACCGCCGCCGCAGTATACAGATGAAATATAATGAAGAGCACGGCATTACCCCTAAGACTATTATTAAAGAGATAAGGGACGTAATAGAAATAACGCCCAAGTCAAAGTCCGGCGACAGAGAGAATAAGCGCATGTCGGAGCAGGAGCGGCGCGAGCTTATAGCCAAGCTGACGAGCGAGATGAAAAAGGCGTCTGAGAGCCTTGACTTTGAGCATGCGGCATATCTGCGCGACAGGATAATAAAGCTGCGCGGCGAGGCGGAGCCAAAGCGGAAGAGCAGGAAAAAACCAAGCTGGTTGTAGCCGGCGCATCGGATGCCAAACTGATATTTTCAGCGGCGATGCTAAAAGCCAAGACGCTGATATGCTTAATCGCTTAATTTTTTGCAGTGCGGGGCCTTTGCTCCTTTAGCTCATGACTGAGCGCAGCGGACGGTATGCATCGGAGCGCAGGATATGCACATAGAGTTCGGCATTGTGTAAGTTAATATATGTCAAATAATCTGCATGGCTGACGGTACATGATTTAAACCTGCCCCTTTATACAGCGGCGGATGAGTGATTGGTCAATCTGATATTGCTGCGCGGGACGTGAAGAAAAATCATCATTGTTGTAATGGCCGTCGTTAAATGACGGTCAATATACATGCCGAATAATCTGCTTCTCTGACGGAATATGATTTAAACCTGCAGCGTTTGTTTCGTTTTATACTGCAGAGAGGCTATTCGGAAATCTGAGCAATAATTTTAAGGGCGAAGCTTATACCGCAAAATCGGCTTTTAAAATGAGCCGCCGGCTTATGAGGAATTTCAGCTTACAGCCGGCCTGCACATAATATATTTTACGCTGAGTGCGTTAGCAGCGGCAGAATACAACATTAATTATGAAATTAGATTATCATAAAGAACAGGTGATAAAAAATATGCAGAAGGACAAAATCGTTATAAAAGGCGCGAGGGAGAATAATCTTAAAAACATAGACGTAGAAATTCCCCGCGACGCGCTGGTGGTATTTACGGGACTTTCCGGCTCCGGCAAATCCTCCCTGGCATTTGACACGCTGTATGCGGAGGGGCAGAGGAGATATATCGAATCCCTTTCATCATACGCCCGCATGTTTTTGGGACAGATGGAGAAGCCGGACGTCGACAGCATAGACGGACTTTCCCCGTCAATATCGATAGACCAGAAAACTACCTCCAAAAACCCGCGTTCCACCGTTGGAACGGTGACGGAGATTTACGACTATCTCCGCCTGCTTTATGCGCGCATCGGCGTGCCGCACTGCCCAATCTGCGGTAAGGAGATTAAGCAGCAGAGCGTCGACCAGATAGTTGAAAAGGTCATGCAGCTTGAGGAGCGCACGAAGATACAGATATTGGCTCCTGTGGTGCGCGGCCGCAAGGGCGAGCATAAAAAGGAGCTGGAGGCGGCCAAAAAATCCGGATTTGTCAGGGTGCGCGCCGACGGCATAATGTACGATTTGTCTGAAGATATATCACTTGAGAAAAATAAAAAGCACAACGTGGAAGTAGTTGTCGACCGCCTTGTTATAAAGAGCGATATAGAAGGCCGGCTGGCCGATTCCATTGAAATAGCCTGCAGCCTTGCAAAGGGGCTTGTTATAATAGACGTGGTAGACGGCGAGGAAATGCTCTTTTCCCAGAGCTATGCCTGTCCCGACCACGGCATAAGCGTTGACGAGATGTCGCCGCGCATGTTTTCTTTCAACAATCCTTTCGGCGCCTGCCCGACCTGTACAGGGCTCGGCATGTTCATGAAAGTCGACCCCGACCTTGTGGTGCCGAACAAGGACTTGACAATAAATCAGGGCGCAATAAAGGCCATGGGCTGGATGAATTTAGACGGCAAGAGCATATCGTCGAGATTTCTGATGGCAGTGGCAAAGAAGTACGATTTTTCGCTGGATGTCCCGTATAAGGATTTACCACAGCGTGCAAAGGACGTGCTTATGTACGGACTTCCCGAGGGTGAAAAGGTAACGGTGCGACTTGCAAACGGCCGCTCGTTTGAATCAAAGTTCGGCGGCTTTATAGACGATTTGGAGCGCAAATACAAAGAATCCACCAGCGAGTGGGTAAAGTCGGAGATTGAAGCGCAGATGACGGCGGAGGTCTGTCCCGACTGCGGCGGACGCCGGCTTAAGCCGATGTCGCTGGCGGTGACGGTAGGCGGCATAAATATTATGGACTTCTGCGACATGAGCGTAGCCAAAGCGCTGGAGTTCATGGACAGCCACACTCTGTCCGAGCGCGATATGATGATAGCGCGTCTGATAGTAAAGGAAATACGCGAGCGCCTCAACTTTTTAAAAAGCGTGGGACTGGAATATCTCACACTGTCGCGTTCCTCCGGCACACTGTCGGGCGGCGAGAGTCAGCGCATACGCCTTGCGACGCAGATAGGCTCGTCGCTGATGGGCGTACTGTATATACTCGACGAGCCGAGCATAGGTCTGCACCAGCGCGACAACGACAAGCTGCTGGATACGCTGCGCCGTCTGCGTGACCTTGGCAATACGCTTATAGTGGTGGAGCACGACGAAGACACTATGCGCGCAGCGGACTATATAGTCGATATCGGGCCGGGAGCTGGAATACACGGCGGTAATGTGGTGTGCGCCGGCACTGAAAAAGAGATAGAAAACTGTAGTGAATCCATAACCGGCGATTATCTCTCCGGCCGCAAAAAAATCCCGGTGCCTAAAAAGAGACGCGAGGGCAACGGCAAATCGCTTATTATAAGGGGCGCTGAGGAAAATAATCTCAAAAAGATTGACGTGGAAATTCCGCTCGGCAAATTTGTAGCGGTTACGGGTGTTTCCGGCTCCGGCAAGTCCTCGCTTATAAACGAGATACTCTATAAAAGACTGGCGGGAGAGCTTAACCGCGCTAGAATAAAACCGGGCAAGCATGCGGATATAGAGGGCATTGACGCCCTGGACAAGGTTATAAACATAAATCAGGCGCCGATAGGCCGCACTCCGCGCTCAAACCCGGCGACATATACCGGCGTGTTCAACGACATACGCGAGCTTTATGCAAACACGCAGGACGCCAAGATGCGGGGCTACACCGCAGGCAGATTTTCCTTTAACGTCCGCGGCGGCCGGTGCGAGTCATGCCAGGGCGACGGCATAATAAAGATAGCCATGCACTTTTTGCCGGACATATATGTTCCGTGCGAGGTGTGCAAGGGCAAGCGCTACAACCGCGAAACGCTGGAGGTAAAGTTTAAGGGTAAGAGCATATACGACGTGCTTGACATGACGGTGGAGGAGGCGCTGGATTTCTTTTCCTCAATACCAAAAATAAAGCGCAAGCTGCAGACGCTTTACGACGTTGGATTGGGATATATAAAGGTCGGCCAGCCGGCGACAACGCTTTCCGGCGGCGAAGCACAGCGTGTGAAGCTTGCGACAGAGCTTTCGCGTCGCGCAACGGGCAGAACGATATATATACTTGACGAGCCCACCACAGGTCTTCATACTGCCGACGTGCACAAGCTTATCGAGGTGCTTGACAGCTTAGTGGATAAGGGAAATACTGTTGTGGTAATCGAGCATAATTTAGACGTTATAAAATGTGCCGATTATTGTATCGACTTAGGCCCTGAGGGCGGCGACAACGGCGGTACTATAGTCGTCAGCGGCACGCCGGAACAGGTGGCTAAGTGCAAAAAATCATATACGGGACAGTATTTAAAAAATCTTTTAAAGCAGTGATGCGTCGGATTATTAATATGTGTAATATTTGCCAATATTGTGCTTAAATAGCTGTGCAGCACTATAGATATGAGCAGTTTTTGCGCATATCTGGTAAAACGGCAAGTTATATGCTATACTTTTGATGCAGCGGCGACAGGAATCTTTAAAATTTACACATTATTAATGGATTTTTTAATTCAGTTACGTTAATATATGTAATATTAATTACGGAGAGAGCGGCATTGATAGGATATGTAAAAATATATAAGCCAGAGCTCAGGGTAATAGATTATGAGTTATATAGGGCGGTTTATTGTTCGCTTTGCCGTCAGATGGGCAAGCTGTACGGCCCGTTTGCTCGCTTTGCTCTTAATTACGATTTTACTTTTTTATCTCTTCTTGAGATTTCGCAAAAACAAGAATGCCCGGTTTATAAAAAGGCGAGATGTGTGTTTAATCCGCTGGTTAGATGCAACAACGTAAAGGAATGCGGAGATGAGCTTTCATATGCCGCCGACGCCGCTATAATAACGTCTTATTACAAGGTAAAGGATAATCTAAAGGATAAGGGGTTGTCAAAGCGGATAAAATCGGGGCTTATATATCCGCTGTTTGCACTTTTTTACCGCAAGGCTAAAAAGCGCAGTCCGAAAGTGGACGAATATGTAAAAAAATATATCGCCGCACAGGACGATGTTGAGCGTCAGTGCAGCGACAGCATAGACAAGGCGGCCGAACCGACGGCGATAATGCTGCAGCGGCTGTTTGAAGATATTGGAGAGGGCGATATATCAAAGCGGGTGCTGTCGCGCATAGGCTACTGCATAGGCAAATGGATTTATTTGATGGATGCTGCAGATGACTTGGAATCTGATGTAAAGCTAAAAAATTATAATGTATTAGCGGTAAAGTTTGGCATAAAAGAATATGATGAATTGCTTATAAAAAAGGCGAGAGAATATATAACATTCACCTTAAACGTTTGCCGAACTGAAGCGGCGGCTTCTGCGCAGCTGCTTGATGTAAACAGATATCATGATATTATAGATAATATACTGTATTTAGGACTTGAATATACGCAAAATAATGTTATACTCAGAAAGAAAGTGTCAAAAAATACATATGCTCTTTCTGATAAATAATAAAAGTATTTAGCCCAATGGGCGGAATGGAAGAATGTGAATGAAAGACCCATATTCCGTATTAGGCGTTGACAGAAACGCGACCGATGAGCAGATAAAGTCTGCATACCGCGAGCTGGCGCGCAAATATCACCCGGACAATTACAACGACAATCCGCTGTCAGACCTTGCAAACGAGAAGATGAAAGAAATAAACGACGCTTACGACACCATTATGAACGAGCGTTCGTCAAAGGGACAAAGCGGAAGTTATAGTGGTGGATATACCTCTTACTCGTCGTCAAATTTTAATGATATAAGAAGCCTTATAACAAGCGGCCGGCTCGAGGAAGCGCAGGAGCTGCTTGACGGCGTTCCGGTGCAGGACAGGGATGCTGAGTGGTATTTTTTAAACGGCAGCGTACTTTATAAACGCGGCTGGTTTGATGATGCATATACCAGTTTTTCAACGGCCTGCCGCATGAATCCGTCTAATCCGGAATATAAAGCGGCGCTTGACAATATATCACGCCAGCGCAGCGGTTTTACAGGCTATAATAATGGCCGCCGTGCGGGCAATACCGGCTGCAGCGCATGCGATGTATGTTCAAGTCTTATATGTGCCGACTGCTGCTGCGAATGCATGGGCGGAGATTTTATACCATGCTGCTGATGGGGGTTATAGCTTGAAGCACACGGGCAAAATAGCGGTTGGCGGTATAATATCGGCGCTTGCGCTTGCCGTCATGTTCGCGTCATATTTTCCGTATCTCACATATGCCGTGCCGGCTATTGCTGGTACTATACTTATAGTAATAGTTATAGAGATAGACTTTAAATGGGCAATGCTTGTGTATGCGGTAATAGCGGTATTATCCATGTTTTTGATGGAGCCGGAAGCTAAAATACTCTTTACCTTTTTCTTTGGATATTATCCTGTGTTGAAATTTAAGGTAGATAAGATAAGGTTTAAAGTAGTAAGATGGATAACGAAATTTGCAATATTTAATGCCGCCATAGTACTTGCCTATTTAGTATTTATATTTATTTTCCAGATGCCGATAGACGATATGGGTGCTTTTGGAAAATGGGCCGTTGCAGGGGTATGGCTGCTTGGAAATGTTGTATTTGTAATATACGATTATGCTGAAAGTGAAATGACGGCACAGTATATAAGAACACTGCATCCTAGGATAAAGAAGATATTAAGATTTTAATAGTAATATGAAATTCTGCCCTGATGGGCAGAATTTTTTTGTCTTTATAGAAGCAGAATTTTATGATAAAATAAAAAAGATTAAACGTAGCTTTTTACAGCAATAATAAGCGATTTGTTTTTGTGCTTAAGTCGCGATGCCATTGAGATAAATTAAAATAATCTTAAACTGTAAAAAGTTGTAGTCTAAGTTTCTTTGCGCAAGTAATGATGCATTATATGCGCTGCGTGCTGAAAACGCAGCATAATATATGAGAGAATTGCCGTTATAATTGCCGGAATGGTGTTTGCGCTCCGGCGCACGGTAGGAGAATTTTATCTGCTCATTGGTCGCGTTTTTGTCAACGCCTAATATTGGATTAATTAAGAAGCAGTGATTTAAGATAAAAATTGCTTAAAAAGGTGAACTATATGAAAGCTTTTAAAGCTGCTGCGGCGTCATTGATAGTCGCCGTAAGTCTGTTTACCAATTTAATAACAGTGATATCACAAGCCTATTCAGCAGTGTCCTTTACTGTTGCAGTATATTCTTATACTGAAAGTAGGTATATACTTGAGCTGACAGAGCTGACTTATGATGAGCAAGTGAGTCCAATAAATGTGCTTTCACAGCTTGACGGCGCCGAGGCAGAAATAAGCGGCGGCTATGTAAAATCGGCGTTTGGATTAAAAGAAAGAGCATACGGCGCTGAGAGCGGCTGGGTATACATGATAAACGGCATGGCGCCGCCAATATCAGCCGCACAGTATAAATTGAGGTCCGGCGACAGACTTGACTGGATATATCTTACATCAAATGAGCAGTATGGTGTTTATCCGCCCGGCTCCTCCTCGCCGTCGGATGCTTCAAGCGGCGGCAATAGTACAGCCGTCGGCAGTATATCCTCCCAGCCCTATACGAGCAGTACGACTCTTTCTGAGCCGTCGGCCTCGTCGGCATATACTCAGTCGGGCGGCAGTACATCGTATGAGCCATCACACTCAAGCAGTCATACGCCGTCTTATCTTTCTCAGATAGACACACCGAGTGCGTCTTCAAACAGCGGCGGGAGCAATATTGAGCCGGAAACTTCTTCTGAGAAAGTCACATCTAAGGAAGAGGCTGTGTCAGAGCAGCAATCGCCGGAGTACGGTGAAAAGATTTATGATGAAAGAATAGAAGCTGCTGTAAATAAATCCATAAAATTTTTAAATAATAATCCCGGCGCATGGAGCGCGCTCGCCCTTTTGAGCGCCGGAGCAGATATAAGCGGCAGTGTAAAAGAGCTTGCTGAGGATGAGTATAATTCTGCAAAGGCTTCAGATAACATTACAAGCAAAATCAGCGCTTTGCTGAACTGCGCCGCGAGCGGCAGTGGCGGAGATTATAAGCCGCTGGCAGAAGAGATACTAAACAGCGAAAAAATATATGAAACGGGAGTAAACGGTCCCATCTTTGCACTCATATTGCTGTGCGAAACGGGTGTTGAGGACGTCCGCTGGAGCAAGGACGCCCTTGCGGATTTGATTATAGAATATCAGCATGAAAACGGCGGATTTTCGCTTGCAAAGGACATAGAGCCGGATGCGGATATTACCGCTATGGCAGTTACGGCGCTTTCGACAGCCGGATTAGAGGAAAAAGCGGCGTCAATGGGAATTGAGTACCTGGCTTCGATACAAAATGATGACGGCAGCATGTCAAGCATGGGTATAAGCAACTGCGAATCCACCGCACAGACGTTAATCGCCCTAATAAGCAGCGGCAGAGACGTATATGACGAAAGCTTTATAAAAAACGGCAATTCACTTGTAGACGCACTGCTTCAGTTCGAATGCGCCGACGGATTTACTCATATAAAAAGCAGCGAGGCGGATATTATGGCGACGGAGCAGGCGTTAATGGCGCTGTCGGCCGTAAAAAGCGGAAAGGCTCCATACAGCGGCATATTTGACAATGCCTCATCTCAAGATGACAGCGGTATGGCAGATATTGCGGCTGCATCAGCTATTATTGCAATAATGCTGGCGGTACTTGCGGCGGCGGGAGTAATATGCTATAAAAAATCTGCAAAGGAAAATAAAGCAGATAAATCCTAACTTTCGGCGTGCACCTATGCTGAATAAAATTTTTTAGGAGAGGGAAATGAAGACGGCAAAAAGCAGATTTACAGTCGGTATATTTTTAATAATAGCGTTAATTACAATGTGCGCCTGCTCGCAGAGTATAAACGCCGTTTCACCGGGAGCTGGAATTGGAAAGGCATCGGTGCAGGTAATAGGTCCGGACGGCGAGATAATCTGCGAGGGCGAGGCGGGAATAAACAGCGGCAGTACAGTCTTTGACGCCACAGCATATGTTCTGCGCCAGGCCAAAATAACGTTTGATTACACAGGTATTGGCCAGTCTGTATATATATCCGGAATAAATGGAATATATGAGTTTGACTACGGCGCCATGAGCGGATGGCTTTATTTTGTAAACGACGATACATCGCAGTCAAGCGTAAGCTGCGGAGCGTATGAGCTAAAGGACGGCGACAGCATACGTTGGATATATACAAAAGACGGCGGCGCGGACACCGGCATGCTGTAAGTGAGACGCCGTACCTTTAAATCTGCTGAGTCCATTTGTAGAATTTGCCGGCTTTAATTTGTCTGAGATTTATGCAGAGTATTAACAGCAGCGCAGACCTTACTGTCGTGGAAATTTTACTTTTAGCTGAAGTGATTTAAAGCACGGTCTTGAGCAATGAATAAGAGTATATGCAATATAAGAGGAAATCTAATTAATAGGAGAAATAGATGAAAGGCAGAGTAATAGTTATAGGCGGCGGCGCTGCAGGCCTTATGGCCGCCGGCTGTGCAGCGCGGCGAGGACTGGATGTTATAATATATGATAAAAATGCGCGTCCCGGCCGAAAGCTTATGATAACCGGCAAGGGCAGGTGCAATCTTACCAATAACTGCGATAGGCAGACACTGATAGCAAATATAGTACACGGCGGGAAATTTTTATATTCTGCCTTTTCTGCTTTTGATACCTCCGACACGATGGCCTTTTTTGAAAGGCTGGGCGTGCCTCTTAAAACCGAGCGCGGCCGGCGGGTGTTTCCGCAGTCGGACAAGGCTATGGACATTGTAGATGCACTTAAAAGATTTGCGGATAAATCAGGTGCGACGTATAAAAAGGGTGAAATATCAGATATAATAATAGAAGACGGAACTGTAAAAGGGGTAATTACGCCGGCGGGAGAAAAAATATATTCTGACGCTGTAATAGTGTGCACAGGCGGCCTCTCTTATCCCGGCACCGGCTCAACGGGCGACGGCTATAAATTTGCGCGCGCAGCGGGACACAGTGTAACCGAGCTTACACCGTCACTTGTCCCGCTTGTTGCTATAGAAGGCTGGTGCAGAAAGCTGCAGGGGCTGACGCTTAAAAATGTCGCCGTAAAGCTTATCAAGCGCGGCGCAAAAAAAGCGATATTTACCGACTTTGGCGAGATGCTTTTCACGCATTACGGGATATCCGGTCCGCTCGTATTAAGCGCCAGCGCGCATATAGATGATATGAAATCAGGTATATATGAATTTCATATAGATTTAAAACCGGCACTTGATAATAAAAAATTGTATGATAGAATAAACAGGGATTTAGTCAAATATTCTGCTAAAAATATAGAAAACGCACTGACAGATTTAATGCCTCACCGGATGATACCGGTAGTGATAGGCCTTGCAGGAATACCGGCGGAGATAAATGCCTCTGAAATGACGCGTGAGTATCGTATGGCGTTGACTAATACGCTAAAGGATATGACAATAACTGTTAAGGACTATTTAGGCTATGATGAAGCCGTTATTACCCGCGGCGGGGTAAATTTAAAAGAGATTGATCCAAAAACAATGCAGTCGCGCAAGGTTCGCGGGCTGGCCTTTGCCGGCGAGGTGTTGGATACAGACGCATATACCGGCGGATATAATTTGCAAATAGCTTTTTCCACAGGCTATACTGCTGGAGAAAATATTTTATCGGATGAGTGATGCTGCCAGTCTGCGTAAAAATCAATTGTTAACGCCGGCGTTAAATTGAGTGCTGATGGTCGGTGCAGCGAGTACCGCTGTATCACGGCATATTATAAAATTATATAAAACAAAGGATTGACGTAGAATGATAAATATAGCGATAGACGGCCCTTCGGGCGCCGGAAAAAGTACGATATCAAAGCTTGCGGCGGAAAGGTTCGGGTATATATATGTTGATACCGGGGCATTGTACCGCGCAGTTGGGCTTTATGCCGTGCGCTGCGGAATTGACCCGCAAAATGCAGAGCAGTCAGAGGCTATATTAAAAGACATGTCTATAGAAATGATGTATGTAAAAGGACATCAGCGCGTATATTTAAACGGCGAAGATGTAACGGACGACCTTCGCACTCCGCAGATATCAAAGGCGGCGTCGGATATATCGGCGCACCCAGCGGTGAGGAGGTTTTTGCTCGACACACAGCGAAAGCTTGCGGCAGAAAATAATGTTATTATGGACGGCCGCGATATCGGCACCACAATTTTGCCGGACGCGCAGATAAAAATATTCCTCACAGCATCTGCCGAAGACCGCGCACGTCGCAGGTATGACGAGCTTATAGCCAAGGGCGAGGATGTTACGTATGAGGGCGTGCTGGCCGATTTAAAACAGCGTGATTATAACGACTCTCACCGTGCGGCGTCTCCGCTGAAGGCCGCTGACGATGCTATATTGATAGATACTACGGGAAATACACTGGAAAAGTCCGTAGAAATTATCGTTAATACTATAAAAAGCAGGATAGAATGCATTTAGCCTTTGCCTGTATAGCGCAGTCTCGCTGCTGGCCGACGTCACGGCGGCAGATGTGCTATATTATTGTTTAGTCGTATGGCTGCGTTGGACTTAATTTAAATGTACGTTGCTGTCTGAGTCGACAAATTGTAAGCAGCTATGCCAGCACCATAATGCGATGCTCAGACGGCTGATGATTAGATATAGCTTTTTCAGGAAATATAGACTGTGCTTTTTGGCATTTCATAAAAAAGCGCAAACAGCGGATATTATTTTATCCGCTTTGACAGCCTTTATCATTTAAATTGTACTTGACCTTATAATAAGCGTTATTGTCGCGTCGGCATATGAAACCTCAGCCCCGTCATTTATCTTTCGATATCCAACCGCGGCATACAGCCATATAACAAAAAGATTTTAAATTAGTTTTATTGCCGCCGCTGCTCTATAAATCAAAGATGATTATTAGTGAATAGTCATCGACGCGGCGACTGCTTAAACATCACTGCGAAAGCCAATATATAGATATAAAACTTTATATATTTAGCCGACAAGAAATATAGCTATTTCACGCGGAATTTTCCTGCAGAGGCAGAAAAACGCAGCGTTAAATTTCAAATAAACAGAAACAGGGAGACTATAGTTATGTTTGATAGAATTCTTTTAACAATAGCAAAGCCAATCGCCCGCATAATTTTCCCACTTAGAGTGATAGGAAAAGAGAACATACCAAGAAATGGCGGTTTTATAATATGCGGAAATCACACTGCACTGCTTGACCCTGTATTTTTGCTGCTTACCTGTCCGCGCAGGATATATTTTATGGCAAAAGAAGAGCTCATGAAAAAAGGAATAGCAAAATGGTTCTTTAAAAAATTCCATGTATTTACTATAAAGCGCGGCGCCGGTGACATCGAGAGCGTAAACTATGCCATAGATTTAGTTGAAAAAGGAGAAATACTCGGCATTTTTCCGGAGGGCAAGCGCTCAAAGGATTACACACCGCAGAATGCAAAGGCCGGCATAGCGCTTATAGCGCACACTGCAAAGGCAGACATTCTTCCTGTTGGAATATATGCGAAGGGAAGAATAAAGCCGTTTAAGCTTACGACGGTAAGATACGGCAAATTGATAAAATACGATGAGCTTGGCATGAGCGAAGCAGGAGGACGAAGCGAATACAAGGCGGCGTCGGTTAAAATTATGGATGAGATAAAGCATTTGTGGGGTATGGGACATGAAAAGAATACTGCTAGCTGAGACGGCAGGTTTCTGCTTTGGCGTCGACCGCGCCGTTAAAATGGTTGAGCAGCTTCTTGAAAGCAGCGAGAGAGTATATACGCTGGGACCTATTATACACAATCCACAGCTTGTAAAAGAGCTTGAGCAAAAGGGCGCGACAATAGCTGCGTCGGTAAACGACGTACCCAAGGGCGGTACGCTGGTGATAAGCTCGCACGGCGCGCCGGCGTCGGTATATACTGAAGCCCAAAAAAGGGGAATAAAGGTTGTTGACGCGACCTGTCCATATGTGGGAAAAATACATAAAATTGTCAGCAGAGCATGGGACGACGGCAGGCTTCTGCTTGTCGCCGGCGATGCGAGCCATACTGAGATACGCGGGATTGTAGGGCATTATCCGGGCGAGAGCAAGGTCTTTAAAGATGAGAATGAGCTTGAAAAACTGCTGTCATCGGGAGAAATTGACGTAAATTGTCCCATTACGGCAATATCTCAGACAACATTTAATCAAAAAATATGGGATGAGTGCAAGAAAAAATTAAAAAAAGTGTGTACAAATCTGATAGTTTTTGATACAATATGTAAAGCGACTGCTGAACGTCAGACAGAAGCTGCCGACATAGCGAAGGAAGCGGATGTGATGATAGTAGTCGGGGGACGTCAAAGCTCCAATACGGCAAAGCTTAAGGATGTAAGCGAAAGATATGCGCCTACATATCTTATAGAAACCGCAGCGGAGCTGCCGATGGATGTATTGGCAGGCGTCGGGTGCGTAGGAGTCACGGCAGGTGCTTCCACGCCCGCCCATATAATAAAGGAGGTTCTAGACACGATGTCGGAAGAGAAAGTAAACACAATGAAGGAAACTGATGAGGAGGTAAAGGCTACGCCGGTGGAAGAGACTGCGGCTGCTGAACAGCAGGCAGCGCCTCAGAAGTCCTTTGACGATATGACTTTTGAAGAAGCGCTGGAAGCTTCTTTAAATAGCCTTAATTCCGACCAGAAGGTACGGGGTGTGGTTATGTCGATAAACCCCACCGAGGTACAGGTAGATATAGGACGCAAGCATGCAGGCATAATTCCGGTAAGCGAACTTTCAAATGATTCGAGCGTTAAGCCAGAAGACATAGTGAAGGTTGGCGACGAGCTGGATTTAGTAGTTATAAAGACAAATGATGCAGAAGGCATAGTAACTCTTTCACGCCGCCGTTATGAAGCTATGGCCGGCTGGGACAACATACTTAAGGCCAAGGAAAGCGGCGAGCCGGTAGACGGAGTAGTAAAGAGCGTTGTAAAGGGCGGCGTTCAGGCTCTGGCCAACGGCGTGAGAATATTTATTCCTGCTTCGCACGCATCTCTTTCAAGGGGCGACGCACTTGAGCCGCTGGTAGGCAAGCAGGTTAAAATCGAGATTATTGAAATTAACCGCGGCCGCAGGGCAGTCGGTTCGATACGCAAATTCTTAAAGGCTCAGCGCAAGGAGAGAGAGGACGAGTTCTGGAACAATCTTGCCATAGGCCAGACATATGAGGGAACTGTTAAATCAATGACGTCATACGGTGCATTTGTTGATTTGGGCCCGGTAGACGGCATGATACATATATCAGAGCTTTCATGGTCGCGTATAAAGACTCCGGAGGATGTTCTTAAGATAGGCGACAAGGTCACGGTATATATAAAGGATATCGACACTGAAAAGCGCAAGATATCACTTGGCTATAAAAAGGAAGAGGATAATCCTTGGAATATACTTAAGAACGGTTACAGCGTTGGACAGGTAGTACCTGTAAAGGTAGTCAACATCAAGCCGTACGGCGCTTTTGTCAATGTTATAAACGGCATTGACGGACTTATACACATATCTCAGATAGCCGACCACCGTATTGAAAATCCGGCAAGCGAGCTTCAGATAGGGCAGGAGCTTGAGGCCAAGATAACCGAGATCGACTTTGAAAACAAGCGTGTAAGCCTTTCAATAAGGGCGCTGCTTGAGGATAAGAAAGCCGAAGAGGAAAAAGAAATTGTAGAAGAGTACAATAAGTCGGTGGCTGAAAATGAAGCGGCGTCTGACAGTGATGACGCTGAGGCTCAGGACTAAGCTTTGACGGCAGATGACGCGGGCGCGGATGTACATTAGATGTAAGTATAGAATGATGGCATTTTAAATCAGCGTCATATCATGAGTTTTGGCATGTGATTAATGAATATCACAGCAGTGCAGATGATTAACAGAAGCAGCTGGAGTAATCCGGCTGCTTTTAATTTATTCCTTGACTGTGAGATAAAAAACTGTTATAATATTTTTCTGTAAAGAACGGCTGTTTATACAAAACGGCTGTATTTATAGGAATATCAAGAGAAGATGTTTCTATCCTTGCTCATTAATATGAATGGGCCAAAGACCAAAAGGAGGTGCTGAAAATGGCAGTAAAAGGTTCTTATGAGACAGTCATGGTATTCTCTGTTAAGGGCGGCGAGGAAAAAGCGCAGGAGCTTAAAGAGAAGTTTAAGGCCATGATTGAAGAGCAGGCTGAAGAAGTCAGCATGGATGATTGGGGTAAGCGCAAGCTTGCATATCCGATTAACTATGAGACAGAAGGTTATTATGTTCTTTTCAATTACAAGAGCAATACCGATTTTCCTGCAGAATTAGACCGCGTTCTGAACATAACAGAAGGCGTGCTTCGTTCACTTATAGTAAAGAAATAGTGTAAGAAAAAAGGATGGTGCGAAAAGTATGCTGAATGTAGTTGTACTTAACGGCAGATTAACAGCTGATCCTGAGCTGAGATATACACAGAGCAATGTAGCTGTAACAAGCTTTACTCTAGCAGTTGACCGCAGTTTTGCAAGGCAGGGCACGGAGAGAGTGACTGACTTTATAAATATAGTTGCATGGCGTCAGACGGCGGAATTTGTGGGAAGATATTTTCACAAGGGTCAGCTGGTTGCCGTACAGGGTTCACTGCAGGTAAGAAGCTACACTGATAAAGACGGTAATAATCGCCGTGTATATGAAGTAGTAGCAGATCAGGTGCATTTTGCAGAGTCTAAGAGAGACAATTACGGCAGCACAGAACCGTCCTATAGCAATGCGCCGTCGCAGGAAGCTCCGTCGTTTTCCAGCGTTGATGCTGGCGATTTTGAGGAAATACAGGGCGCAGACGATGATTTGCCGTTTTAATTAACGAGCGGATTTATTAGAATTTTGGAGGTGTCTTAAATGGCTGAAAGAGACGAAAAGCAAAGTCGCGGAAGAAAGGGCCGCAAAAAGGTATGTGCTTTTTGCGTGGACAGATGCGAATATATAGATTACAAAGATACTGCAAAGCTTAGAAAGTTTATATCTGAGAGAGCGAAGATATTGCCGAGAAGAGTAACCGGCACATGCGCTTCGCATCAGCGTGAACTTACGACGGCTATAAAAAGGGCGCGTCATATCGCTTTGCTTCCGTATGTAAGCGATTAAGAGATGTTAATAAAAAAGTCGGTGCTTTATAAAGCACCGACTTTTTGAATTATTTAAAATTTTAATGTTGTATATTTATTCATTAGTCTAAGAAAATAAAATTTTCTCTCAAAAAAGTTTTTCTAAAATTTTTCAAGGAATAATATAGACATATAAAGGAAAACTTTTATTAGTTGGGAGGAAATTTAATGAATATAAAAATTTCTAAAGCAGCCAAAAAAGCATGGCAGATTATTACAATAATCCTTTTAAATATACTGATAATTGTTTTTATATCTGACGGCAGCGCATCAGCTCTTTCCAAAATGGGCTCTCGCGGAGATGAAGTATTGCAAATACAGCAGAAGCTTAAGGACATGGGATATTACCAGGGAAATGTTGACGGCATGTACGGCTACCAGACAATGAATGCTGTAAAAGAATTTCAAAGCGACAATTCGCTTAGTGTTGATGGAATAGCCGGAACGCAGACTTTACAGGCATTAGGAATAACCGGAGACTCGGGATCAAACATGGGATCGTCAGATTATAACCTATTAGCCAGAGTAATATCGGCAGAGGCGCGCGGGGAGCCATATAACGGACAAGTAGCCGTCGGCGCGGTAATAATGAACAGAGTAAAGCACCCGTCTTTTCCAGATACCATATCGTCAGTTATATATCAAAAGGGCGCTTTTGACTGCATGTATGACGGTCAAATAAATGAGCCGGTCGCTGAAAGCGCATACCGCGCGGCGCAGGAAGCAATGAACGGAAGCGACCCGTCCGGCGGGGCAATATATTATTATAATCCGGCGACCGCGACAAACTCGTGGATTCTTTCAAGAAAAATAATAACTACCATAGGCAATCACGTATTCTGCGAATAAAGAGCGATTAATTATAATAAAAATTAAAAATACTGTATCGACATTATCGTTCAATACACAGGCAAAAGCAAAAAAGCACCGCGCTTTACGACGGTGCTTTTTTATTGATATTATTTTTTGCTTTTATCTATACTAGAATTTATAAATTTATTAAGTTTAGCTTGTTCATCGGCAGACAACTGACGGTATTTCATAATAATAGCCTGTTCATCCTCACTAAGCAAAGCAAAATTTTCCCTAGATTTATTATAAATAGTCGTATCATCACGAACTGCTTCGCTTTCTTCATGCTCATATCCAAGAAGATTATCTACAGTAGTATTAAATATTCTAGCAAGTTTTATAAGAGTCTCTATAGGGGGAACAGATTTACCTGTTTCATAATAACTGTAAGTAGATCTATCAATATTTAGAACTTCCGCAAGCTGTTTTTGAGTAAGCTCCATCTTTTCTCTGTATTTTCTTAAGGTTAAAGGTAACATTATAATCTCCTTAAAAATATATTCTTTTATAGATTATATAATAAAAATTTGTAATATACTATGAAATGTGAGGGGATTTCACAGTAAAAATATGGGAATTTCTTATTTAACTTAAAATTCAAGCAAAAAGATGTAGATTTTTGTTGATTTTTACATTAATTTATAAAAAATAGTTATATGTTGTTAATATAAGATATAATAAGACTACAAAATAAAATCGACAATAAAAGAGTAAAAAATACAAATTTAAGGAATCGAAAAGGGTTGATGATACTCAAAATTCTGCATTTTCAGACATTTTATTGTAAAACAGTGTTCTTCAGCTACCGAATAGCAAATAGGTGAAATATTGATTTATAATCACCATTCGGCAAAAGAATAAAACTAAGCTTTTATAAAAGATTTTGAAGTATATAGTTCTTGAAGTTTAAATGTGAAATTGCTATAATCATATTATATAAAAGTATAAAAGAGAATTTGAGTGAAAATTGTCATAATACGGAGGTCCGCATGATAAAACCAAAAAAATTTAAAAAGTCTATATTCGGCGGATTTAACAGGCGAGAGGTAATAAACTATATAAATGAACTTGATGAAGCTATAACGGCTCTTGAGGCAGAAAACGGCGGACTCAGAAACGATAACGCGGTTTTAAAAGCTAAGGTCGAAGACACTCTGCAGCAGCTTAACGATATAAAACAGTTCTCAAGCGAGACAGATATGTCTAATAGCAGTCAGGTTATATCAGCAAATGATGAAATTAGCAATACTCACGGATTTGAAGTACGAGAGGATATATTAAGCGATTTAATGGATGAAGATAATTCGCGCTATGAAACGAAAGATGTACATGATTTGAGCCTCGATATAGGCAATATTCTTTTAGCCGCAAGAGAATGTGCGGATGATATAATAAAAGAAGCCGAAGATAAATCTAAAGAGATGAAGATAAGCGCGCTTAAAAGCTCTGAGGACCTTATACAAACGCTTAATAAGACGCAGATTTATATTAAGTCGCTGAGTGATGACATAAATGAGGCTATAGGCAAATTTGAAGCGGAATAAAACAGCAGATGGGTGAGAACATGGCGGATATAATAATCAGAGCAGAGGGGCTTAGCAGCCGTGCCAGTGAGCTTAAAGCAGGTGACAGCATAAGGCTTACCGGCACGGTTTATACATCAAGGGATGCGGCGCATAAGCGCATTAAGGCGCTAATAGAAAGCGGAGGAAAGCTTCCGTTTGAACTTAAAGGCGCAGTGATATACTATGCGGGACCTACACAGGCAAAGCCCGGCATGGTAATTGGAAGCTGCGGCCCTACAACATCCGGCAGAATGGACCCATATGCACCGCTGCTTATGGATAATGGGCTTATAGGGATGATAGGCAAGGGCGACCGCTCGCCGGCAGTTTATGAAGCGATAAAACGTAATAAAGGAGTATACCTCTGCGCAATAGGCGGTGCCGGTGCATTATATGCCGGGGCGGTAGAGAGCTGCGAGGTAATAGCATTTGAAGATTTGGGTTGTGAATCTGTTAAAAGATTGTTTGTAAGGGACTTTCCGTTGATAGTGGGAATAGATTCAGAGGGTGGCTCAATATTTAAATAATTATTTATAGCTTGTATTGTATATATCAGCGTGTGCTGTTATAATAGCTTTGTACATAAAAAGGCGTGGGATTTTATATCCGAGCCGTAATAAAATATATTATTATGTATAAGCATAATATTAATTTTAGGAGTGATACATCATGGTAGTAAAGGTTTACAAAACAGCGGAGGAAATAGGAAAGGCGGCTGCGGCAATGTACGCGGCACAGGTGATAAAAAAGCCTGACAGCGTGCTTGGCTTTGCCACCGGCTCAACACCTATTCCCACATATAAAAGCATTATAGAGCTTTATAATGAGGGCGTAATTGATTTTAGTCAGGTTACGACATTTAATCTTGACGAATATTCCGGCCTTGACGGCACACATGACCAGAGCTACAGATACTTTATGATGCAGAATCTTTTCAATCATATAAATGTGAGAAAAGACGCAATAAATATTATAAACGGCAACTCCGGCGACGATGAGAAAGCCTGCAAGGAATATGAAGAGCGCATAAATAGGGCTGGCGGCATTGATTTACAGATTTTAGGTATTGGCAACAACGGCCACATAGCCTTTAACGAGCCGGCGGACTATTTCCCGAATGAGACGCATACAGTAAAATTGACAGAAAGCACAATAGAAGCAAACAAGCGCTTCTTCAACAGCGCAGATGAAGTGCCAAAATATGCGCTTACAATGGGCATAGGCTCTATTATGAGGGCAAGGTCAATTATTCTTATAGCAACAGGTTCGGCCAAGGCACAGGCTATTTATGACAGCGTAAAGGGAAATATTACTCCAAACTGCCCGGCGTCTGTACTGCAGCTTCACAATGACGTAACATTCTTGGTAGATGAAGCAGCGGCCGCAAAGCTGTAGGAATTGGATGAGGAAAAATATAAAAGAAATACGTGAAAGGATGTAACCCAAAATGCAGCATACACTATACGGAGACGGAGTGCATGACGATACCGCTGCCATACAGGAAATGATAGATGCAAGTCATAACGAATTGACGCTTGAAGCGCCAAAGGTGTGTTATCTTATTTCCAAGGCGCTGGAGCTGCCATCGAATTTCAGGCTGGTACTGCCGCGCTTTGCTGAGATTAAGCTTGCCGATAATTCTAACTGCCTGATGCTTAGGAATAAGGCATATAATAAATCCGGCAAAATGATAGAGACCTGCTTTCCGGACCATACCGGCGGCATGCATGTTCATAACAACGACGAGTTCGACATGAATGAAAATATCGAGGTAATGGGCGGAATATGGAATTACAACAACATGGGGCAGAGAAAGAACCCCATCCACTATGACCACGATGATTTGCCGTATTATACAGGCACAGCGTTTTTCTTTTTCGGCGTGCGCAATCTGCGGGTGTCAAATCTGACTATAAAAGACCCCGTCACATATGCCGCAACTTTTGACACTATATCCTATTTCACTTTTGAGAATATCACATTTGATTTCAATTACGGTAATCCTCGCCCGGCAAATATGGACGGCATACATCTTAACGGCAACTGCCACTATGGCGTATTCCGCAATCTTAAGGGCACATGCTACGACGACCTTATTGCGCTTAATGCCGACGAGGGCTCCGATGGTCCTATAACGAATATAGAGATTGACGGCCTCTTTGCAGAGGACTGCCACAGCGCCGTAAGAATGCTTACTGTAAAGCATCCGCTGGAAAACGTGCATATAAGCAATGTCTACGGCACATATTATCAGTATTGCATAGCACTGTCTAAGTGCTATGCGGGTGACGCATTAGGACATTATGACGGTATATCGATTGACCACATTTATGCGTCAAAAGCCGATAGAAAAACAATTTACGGCAAAGACGGCAGCTATGTATATGCGATTATATGGGTGGAGCCGTATATAAACGTTAAGAGCCTGAGCATAAAAGAGCTTTACCGCAAGGAAAATAATACCCCTGTTGAGACAATATATATAGGCGACGATGCAAACGTTGATTTGCTTACGGTTGACAGGATTTCATTTGAAAATCATACCGGCACGCCTACACCTCTTATTCTCAATAAGGGCAAAATAAAGAAATTTGTGCTTGGCCTGACAGACACTCGCGGCGACGAGGTGCTTGACAATAGAGGCACAATAGATAATCAGATTAATATGCAATAAATAAAAGCGAAAGCGCAAAAAGCCTCCGATGTTTCGGAGGCTTTTTCTTGTATAATTGCAACTATATAAAAATAGAAAATATGAATATTGCTTATCATATTACGCCAGTAGTCATAGAATAATCGGATGATTTTCAATAAGCAATCTGTGTATCAATCTTTCATAAGAGTTATGCAGCTGAGTTTAAGAGAGAGCACTTTACTGAAGATAAGTATCCGCCGAAGCACTTATCGGTATAACCTGCATCAGCATTATGAAAGCTATAAGCAGTGAAACTATTTTTCCCCTTTTCATTTTACATCCCTCTTTCTCCTGTTTTTGATTGCTTTAACTATTAAGTATACTATCTCTGAAATCAGGGCAAGAAAAAAAGCTGCAACTGTTGCTATAATATAAATTTTAAGGATTGTTTGAAATGGCTCAGACCCAGCTGTAAACAAGAATGTAGAATTGATAAATAATATAAATAAAAGGAAGCCAAAAGCGAATAAGAACATAAACAAACCTATTATCAAAAACACCTTTGCAAACATAGGCTTGACAGGTCTTGTAACCAGAGCCATAAGAAACGCTGCCGACATTATGCAAAACAATATATACATGATATAACATGCTATTCTATAAGTAATCATACCACCCGGAATAAAACTTGAGCCAAACATCATAGCAGTGGGTAAAGCGACCACAATTGGCAGCAAGCAAAGTCCGGTTCTCAGAGATATTTTGGATATTTTCTCTTTCATTTTATTCGCCCCCATTTCTATAAATTTCTTAAAATATATAACAATTATATCATAATTATAATAAATATAACATTAAAATTTAAAATAATTTAGTTATATTTCTTGAAATCTTAATAAATGATTTAGAATTAAAAAGAGAGCAGATAAATTATCTGCTCTCTTTAATAACCTTAAGACGTGAAAACTCTTCGCGTTCTTTTTCCTCAAGTGATTCATTAATAAACTTGACGTCGTGCTCTAATTTAGGAATAGTAATATTTTTAAGGGAGTTGGCCCTTTTCTGAGTTTTTTTAATAGCGCTTGCCAGCCTATATACGCTGTTTTCAATTTCGGCAAGCTTTACAGTAAGCTTTTTAACCTTGTCGAATTTAACATACGCCTCATCAAGAGATGCGCGGGTATTGATTATGCCGTAATAATTCTTTTCCGGCGACTCGGTATATTCTACTGACGGAATTTCAATTCCCATTACCGAGTGATATTTTATATTTACGCCATTATCTATCGGCACAGACAGTGCTGCTTCATCGTTTATACCAAGTGTTATATTAGCGCGCTGCAACGCCTTGTACGCCTCACTGTAGGTGGTGTCTATCAGCTGCTGAATTTCATTGGCAACATCAATCAAAGACATAGCCTCACGTATGAGGATGTTTCTTTTGCGGTCCATCAGCTCATAACCGACCTTTGCAAGACTCAAAGATTTTTTTGTATTAATAAGCGCGCTTTTGGTAGGAGTAACCTGTCCCGCCATAATGTCGCCTCCTTCGTTTCAAATCAGCTTTCAGCTTGCTTATAGCGCTTATCCAGCAACTTGTCGTCAATTCTGTCAAGCTCGCTTCTCGGCAGGGTAGAGAGGACTTCCCACCCCATATCCAAAGACATATCAATGCTGCGATTTTCAGTGTGCGACTGGTTTAAAAACACTTGCTCAAATCTATTTCCAAATTTAATATATTTCTTATCCGTCTCCGACAGCTCATCCTCGCCGATAACAGAGGCTAAAGAGCGTGCATCGTTAACCTTGGCATAGGATGAATAAAGCTGATTGGCCAAGTCAACGTGGTCGTCACGGGTATACTCAGCACCTATACCGTCTTTCATAAGTCTTGAAAGGGAGGGGAGAACGTTTACAGGAGGATATATACCCTTGCCCTCAAGTGCGCGGTCGAGCACTATCTGACCTTCGGTAATATATCCGGTAAGGTCCGGCACCGGATGCGTTATGTCGTCATTAGGCATTGTTAGAATTGGAATTTGCGTGACAGAGCCGCTGCTGGTATTAATCATACCGGCGCGCTCGTAAAGAGACGCGAGGTCAGAGTAAAGATAGCTTGGAAATCCCTTACGTCCTGGAATTTCGCCCTTTGAGGAACTAAACTCGCGCACAGCTTCAGCGTAAGATGTAAGGTCGGTCATAACGACAAGCACATGCTTGCCAAGGTCGTATGCAAGATATTCTGCCGCCGTCAGTGCACAGCGGGGAGTAAGAATTCTTTCTATAATCGGGTCATTTGCAAGATTTAAAAACATAACGGTGTGGTTAAGCACGCCGGAGGATTCAAATGAGTGCCTAAAGAAATCGGCGACGTCGTTTTTAACGCCCATAGCGGCAAAGACTATGGCAAACTCGCCGCTATCGGAGCCCGTCAGCCTCGCCTGACGTACAATCTGCGCTGCAAGCTCATTGTGGCACATACCTGAGCCGGAGAAAATAGGCAGCTTCTGGCCGCGTATAAGCGTCGTAAGCACATCTATAGACGATATGCCGGTATTTATATAGTTTCGCGGATATACCCTCGAAACGGGATTTATAGGACTGCCGTTTATGTCGCGGCGCACTTTTGGGAAAATTTCACCCATACCGTCGGCCGGCTCACCAACGCCATTGAATATTCTGCCGAACATCTCAGGCGACATAGCCAGCTCCATCGGATGCGCCGTAAATACCGAGCGCGTATTTGTAAGCGAAATTCCAACCGTGCCCTCAAACACCTGTATGACGACGCGCTGTCCGTCTATCTGCACTATTCTGCCCATGCGTGAGGAGCCGTCGTCTAAATTTAATTTTACTATCTCCTCAAACGAAGCGTCCTCGACGCCGTCTAAAACAACCAGCGAGCCCTTTATTTCACTAAGTCCAACGTGTTCAATAATCATAGATAAAACCCTCCCTTAATTTAGCGGCCCGATATTAGAGCATCCATAGTTTTATCTATATCGGTTATATATTCATCAAATTTTTCAGGTTCATTGTTTTTTATATCATATTTCATCTTTGTAAGCTTTTCAAAAAGCCCCGTATCCGTCATAAGCCCTATCGGCATGCCGGTGGATACAAGTTCGCTGCAGCGATTATAAAGATGCATTATAACTTTCATCATTAAAAATTGCTTGTCAAGCGGGACATATGTATCCTCCGCATGATATGCATTCTGCTGTAAAAAGCCCACGCGTATAACCTTGCCTATTTCAATAATAAGCTTCTGATTATCCGGCAGAACGTCGGCGCCGATAAGCTTAACAATCTCCATAAGAGAATCTTCTTCTCTTAAAACAGCAAGCATCTGCGCGCGCAAATCCATAAATTCCGGATTAATATTTTCCTCATACCACCGCGCCAAATCGCCGCTGTATTCGCTGTAGCTCGTCATCCAGTTTATAGCAGGATAATGTCTTGCATACGCGAGCGCCTTGTCCAGTGCCCAGAAGACTCGTGTAAAGCGCTTGGTATTCTGCGTAACCGGCTCAGAAAAGTCAGAACCCTGCGGTGAAACGGCACCGATAACGGTTATAGAGCCGTTGTCTCCACCCAGTGTTTCCACCATTCCCGCGCGCTCATAAAAAGCCGACAGACGCGACGGCAGATAAGCAGGGAAGCCCTCTTCCGCCGGCATCTCTTCAAGACGGCCGGAAATTTCTCTCAGCGCTTCCGCCCATCTTGAGGTGGAGTCAGCCATCATTGCCACGTCATAGCCCATGTCGCGGTAATATTCAGCCAGCGTTATTCCGGTGTATATCGACGCCTCGCGCGCCGCCACCGGCATGTTTGATGTATTTGCAATAAGTACCGTGCGGTCGAAAAGAAGACGTCCGGTGCGCGGGTCGGTAAGGTCGCTGAATTCTTCAAGCACCTGCGTCATCTCGTTGCCGCGCTCGCCGCAGCCGACATATATAATTATATCGGCGTCGCACCACTTGGCGAGCTGATGCTGGGTCATTGTTTTTCCGGTGCCGAAGCCGCCCGGAATAGAGGCGGCGCCGCCCTTAGCAATAGGCAGCATAGAGTCTATTATGCGCTGTCCCGTTATAAGCGGAGTATGAAGCTCCAGCCTGTTTTTAATGGGACGCGGCACCCTTATAGGCCATTCCTGACAAAGGGTTACATTGTAGGCCTTACCGCTTTTGTCAGTATATTCAAGTACCGTGTCGTTTATAGTATATTCTCCGTCAGCGGCGACAGATGTGACGGTACCGGACGGAAAGGAAGGAGAAAGCATACATTTATGCTCAATAGAAGGCGTTTCCGGGCATGTGGCGTAAATTTGTCCCGGATTTATTTCGTCCCCTGCTTTAAGAGTAACATGTACCTTCCATTTTTTATTCTCGTCAAGTTTTGACGCGGTGTTGCCGCGCGTTATAAAAGCGCCGGTATTTTTTTCTATTTCCAGCAGCGGACGTTCAATGCCGTCAAAAATGCTGCTCAAAATACCAGGGCCAAGCGTCACCGACATAGGAGCAGAGGTGGAATATACCGGCTCGCCGGGCTTAAGGCCGGTTGTGTTCTCATAAACCTGAATAGTTGTATATTCGCTGTTTATGCCTATTACCTCGCCTATTAACTTGTCATTGCCGACAAATACCATTTCCTGCATGGAGAAGTCCTTGGTATTCTTTACGGTAACTACCGGTCCGTTTATGCCGTAAATTACGTTATTTGCCAATATAAACACCTCTTAAACTTATATCAATCAGTCAACATTAAGCCCGGAATTTTCCGCAAACCAGCCGCGCTGGGACTCAAGCCTTATATCAAGAGTATCGTCGGCTATTATTTTTCCGTCCTTGTCCGACGCTTTAAATCCACCAATTGCTATACTGTTATCCTCTTGAACATTTAAATCGGAAAATATTCCGCCGGCAGCTGCTTGAGCAAGCTTTACATCCGCCGGCCTTACATATAAAATAACACCGCCGTTAAAGAGTTCGCTCAGCTTTTTAGCAGAGCGGATAAGAAAATCCTTATATTCCGGCGTTTGTGTAAAAGCCGTAAGCTTTAAAGCCGTCTTATTAAAAACATCATCAGTTATTTCGGTGCGGCGGCGGAAGAGGGCCTTTCGTCCTTCAAGCTGCTTTTCAGCTATTTCGCGGCCAATATCCTCTCGAATGGCGGACGACCTTTTCTGCATAAAAGTATAGCTTTCGCGCTTTAACTGCGATTCGCATTTTGATATTTCATCTTTTATATACTGCTTAGTTTCCTGCTCAATAAGCTCACGCTTTTTTTCAGATTCTTTCATTATAGCTTCTACGAATCTGTCAATTTTAGCTTTCTGATCCAATGCGGCACCCCCTAAATTTTAACGCCTATGGCTTCGCGGACATACCGCGTTATAGAGTCTTTGGTACGTCCCTCAGCATGTCTGTCAGGAATTTCGACAAGCAGTGGGCGGCGATAATCAACCTTGATTTTATAAATGAGGTCAGGGCAAAGAGAAACCAGACGCTCGGTAATAAGAACTATTCCTATATTTTCATCCTTAATCGTCTTTTTTATTGATGCTTCAACCTCTTCAGCAGTATGCACGACCGTGCCGTCAATGCCGGCCAGCCTCATGCCTACTAATGTATCATGATTATCGCTTATTAAATATATCTGCATAAAAACAGTCCTTTGCCGTTTTAACTTAGACATGAAAGATTCAAGAGCAGCTTTATGTGTCAACACAGAACTTTGAATAAGAGAACAGCTGCTCTCACAGTCAAAAATCTATTGTCCAAAATAAACGGAATATTACAAAATTAATTCAAACTATCCTATCGTCGGCAGCTTAAGCCAGATAAGGAAAGCGATAACGAAGCCGTAAAGCGCGAGCGCTTCACCGAGAACAACAAAAATCATCGATTTACCAAACGAGCTCGGATCCTCCGAAACAGCGCCTATGGCAGCCGGAGCGCCGGCAGCCAGAGCAATACCAGCGCCTATACCCGCCAGTCCGATACTGAGCGCAGCGGCGATAAAGCCCATGCCTATTGCATTGTCATAGTCCGCCGCATCAGCCTGTTCAGACACAGAAGTCTGCGCTGAAGCATCGTTTGTATCGGCAGTAGTAGTATCAGCAGAAACAGCTACTGCGCAGGAAAAGCATATTACTACTGACGCAAGGAGCATTACAGCGTGGCGCTTAAGCGCTCTCTTTACATTGCCGGTTCTGCGCATCGTGCGGAAAGCAACAAATACAGAAGCGGCGATAGCGATAATTGGGATAGCGATTACAAAAGCGATAAGTAATGTTGACATAATTTTACTCCAATCCGGGAATTAACCCTTATATTTGTTGAATATCATTTTTAATATTTATTGACGCGTATTTTCTGCCGCCGCCCTCATAGAAGCGGCTGAACATCTCGTAGAATTCAAGCCTTAATACCTGAACACCAACAAGCAGCCCCTCAAGCACGGTGACAAAGACATTGCCGAACACCATTATAATTATACCGACTATTCCGCCGCCGACAATATCGTAAAGAGAGGTGAAGACCATCATCATGCTGGCGTGCACTAAGACAAATGCACCTACACGTATAAAAGATACAGTATTTGTAAAGAAAGTCAAAATTGATTCAAACAGTTCAAAGAAGCTTTGCATGAAATATTCTCCAAAGCTCATGTCCAAAAGCTTCTTTTTGTGCGACACAAGGTTGCCGAGCGGCTCTTTAAACAGAATGATTATAATAGGAAGAACGACGCCTATAAGTATCGTCGGAAGCAGCGGCAGACTAAAGCCTAACATTATGCTGCCAGCCACCAATATAATTGTAAGATAAATTGCCATTCCGGCAAATCCGTTCGGACCAAACAGCGATTTTTCATAGTTTTTCTGCTTTAAATTGGATACAATGTTGAGCAGCATTGCTATTACAATCATCGCCATGCCGAAAATAATGGCAAACAGCAGTATTGTTGTAACATCTTCCATTACGCTTATTGGCTTTTCACTAAATCCGATTGCTCGGTATAACGGGTCAAGTACATTTTCCAGCCCAAATACCGAGCCGAATACAATTCCGAAAAAAGCGCCGCACAGTCCGCACGGTATAAGTATTTTACCAAGCGGCATTCCCTTAAGCTTATACATGAGAAAGCCGGCAATCGCCAAAACAATGCCCTGACCCAAATCGGCAAACATTATGCCGAACATTATGGTATATGTGATAGCCACGAAAATGGTTGGGTCAATCTCGCCGTAATTAGGAAGCCCATACATCGACACAAAATATTCAAACGGCCTGAAAATTTTTAAATTTCGCAGCTTTGTAGGCGGCTTTACACGATTATTTTTCTTTGGCTCGTCATAGGAATATTCTATTCCGTCGACCTTATCCATTATTTTTGAGAATTTGGCTTTCTCCTTAAGCGGAATCCAGCCGACCAACATGAAGTAATTGTTGTACTTTGCGCAGTACCGCCTTATTTCAAACGCGTTGTATCTCAGCTTAATTGAAGTATATATTTTAAGACAACGGTCATGCTCGCTGCTTACAAACTCTATAATTTCGTTTGTAAGCGACTCATAATCTTTTTGCAGCTTCTCACGTCTTGCCGTAAGTTCGTCAAGCGCCTGAGCAGGAGTACCGGCAGAATCAGGAATTCTAAGACGCTCAAAATATAGACTTGCAAAAATTTCGTCGACCTCGTCCTCTCGCTCCAGCGGAGTAACATAAACCCCCCAATAGAATTCGTCGTCAGAAGAGCAGGGAACAAATACAAGATAAGGATTGTCCGTGAAAGTCTTCAGCTTAACAAAGCTGTCAGCAGGAATACGTCCGAACCTAACCTTTAAATACTGCGATGAAAACACTTTGGACAGCGGAATATCAAGCGATGTAAAATGCTGAAGCTGCTCAATACTTATATCAAGAGATGCCAGTTCTTTTTCAATGTTTGAATGATTTGCTATAAGCGAGTCCATCTGTTCTTTAAATTTATCGGTGTATTTTACTATATCGTCGACATCAATATCGATTTCACTATCCTTAATAAGCTCTGGCTCTATGTCCGAAAGTTTTAAGATGTCGGTAAGTTTAGATAAAGGCGCAGCATAAGGATTTTCGTCAGTAACACGGGCAATAGATATTGCTTTAACGTCAGAAAGCAGCTCTGTAGTAGATTCTGGCTGAAAAACTCGTGAGCTGACGCAAGCGTCTATAGCTTTATCCAGTATGTTGTAATTGCCTATTAAATTGACCATCGTCATTTTTTCTACAGACAAATTTTCACCCCCTAATTATGAATAAAACAAAACTAAATCTTTATATTCATCAAAGGGCACTTTATACCTTGCGCCTTCGATAATAGTCGTAATATCTTTAATCTCATAATCAAATAGATAAAAGTAGCATGCCATCGCCACTGACGAGTACTTAGTATATCTCAGCTTTTTAGAAATGTATTTATAAAATACAATATAGCAGTTCATGTCAATTCTAGAATTGCTAAAATCGCAATATTTGGTGTGGTAAGCCTGCTTTACTATTTCCAAAACCTCATCTGGATTATCTGAGGAAAGCATTTTATTTAGCTGCTTTTTTGAAATTTTATATTGATATGGCAGCATTTGTGAAATAAGCACTTCTTTAGAGAGTCCAAAATATTTTTTGCTGCGGTAAATACGTCTTATATTGTCAAGCTCAGCTTTCATTTTATATATATTAATTAAATCTTCATTGCCCGCATGCAGGCTGCCGCCTATAAGCTTGAAAAGCAGTTTATATAAATATTTGTAAAGCTCAGCCTCTATGTTTAAAATGTCAAGCGGCTCTCCTTCTTTAACCTCAAAGGGAGAAAATAACTTCTGATAAGGCGAGTGACTTAAAAACTCAATAAGCTCGCTGTAACTTTTAACCTGAGACAGCGCAACTAAGTCTAGCGGTGTATGTTTGTTGAAAAAGTCTGGTATATTCAGCAGGTATTCCTCCGGATGCCCCGCATTAAAGTACCTGATAAAGCTTAAAAGCTCTTCAATCTCGCCGTATGCTGTTATAAACTCAAAGAAGTGATTGCCGACAGATTTTTCAAAATTGCATAACTCGGCAAAGTCGGATAAAAGTTGAGAGCGAAGAAGAAGTTCAAGATTTCCGCGATGTATGGCCGATTCATTTATATTTTTAAGCACATTCCCATAATGTGTATTGCTCTTTAAATATGCGGCAATATCCGAAACGCTGGACATAGCTACAAGGGCTTTATAGTCGTCGGACTTTAAGCGTTTTCCGAATTTGGCCCGTGTTTTGGTAAGCACGGAATTAGATGCATAGTTGCTTAACATATCAATTACCATCCATTTTCAGGCAAAATTAGAGGCAGAATGTTATTTAAAAAATCAATTAATTGATTTTTTAAATAACATATCTACCCAATTCTCAGCTTTGCTTTCATATGCTTTATTAAGCTTATCCATAATGGCTTTGTTCTGCTCGTCATTTTTCTTTATCTGATTTTCTGCTGCCTGACGCTCAGATTTTTCAAATTCCGCTATGCGTGCCTGCATTTTCTCATTAAATTCACGGCGAAGCTCTTCTTTTTTCTGATTTATAGAAGACTTGGCTTCAGTACGCATGGCCTCTGATTTAGCGGTCATTTCGCGGGCTTTTGTATCTATTTCCAGGATTTTTTTAATCATGTCTTCCATACTCATTCTCCTAACCGTAAATATAATAATCCTTTGTTAAATAAAATACAATAGCAAATATTTATAAAACGAATTATAGCACTATCCAAAATAATTTGCAAATTGCCTATATAAATCAAAAAGTAATTTTTCACAAAAAAACGCTTGATGTTTTGTGAAAGATAATTTTATTTTATGATTTTTACATTCGAAAGATTTTGAAATATCTATCAAAGCATAAATAGATAATAAAAAGTAAACATTAAAATAAAATCATATTTTAGCTGGGTGAGAAATGAATACAATTATAATATTCGGCGATGAAGATGACAATGAAATATATATGCTGCTGAAAAAATACTTTTATGCTAATTGCATAGCAATAAGCAAATTTGAGCTGTATTTGTCAAAGCATCCGGAAATTCTTTTAATTGAAAAAAGCAGTTTATTTGATATTGTTGCAAATAACGCAATAATCATTTTTAAAAACACCTGCAAAGTAAATCATATTCACAATTTTTCGTCGGGCTTTACAGCGGTATTTGACTCAAAAAACAGCGATGTAAAAAATTTTTTGCTGGGCAGAAATATAAGAGCCGTTTCATGCGGGCTTGGGACAAGCGACACGCTTAATATTTCGGGAGTAGAACTGGGCGCCGCCGTAAGCCTTCAGCGAAAGCTTCCGACGCTAAGCGGCGAGATAAATTTACCTCAGGATATAGTTGTAAAAAATATCGGCAAGTTAGATGAATTTTCTGTTATGGCTTTTTGCGCCGTCAAATTGCTCACCGGCAAGACGGACGGACTAAATATTGATTTAAAATTTTTCCAGTAATTTACAGTAATAAAAAAGTATATAGAGATAATAATATTACTGCAAACGCTGAAAAGAATAAAGTAAGGAGTGCAATAAAACATGGCTAAGAGTTCTAATAATCAGGCTTTAGTACCTGAGGCTCGTGAAGCTCTGAACCGCTTCAAGATGGAAGCTGCTAACGAGGTTGGCGTAAATCTTAAGCAGGGCTACAATGGTGATCTGACCTCTAAGCAGGCCGGTTCAATAGGCGGACAGATGGTTAAAAAGATGATCCAGTCCTATGAAAGCAATATGAGATAAGACCTGTATTTCAGGAACGCCCCGCAAAAACGGGGCGTTATTTTTATCTTAAAAAATTAAAATCTTAGTGTATTGCTTAATATTCTATTAGGAGTATAAAAACTAACTTAAAGGATGTAAATATACAGAACAAAAAAGAGAAAATATATTGCCACATATTGAGATGTTAAAAAAAGAATAATTTATGAATTAATGAGCAAAATATATCAGAAGCAATGAGAGTATAGCTTCATTGACAAAGCGTTAAAAGGAGTTGAAATAAATGCTTGATAGGATATCGCTTGTTCTCGTTATAATAGGCGCCCTTAACTGGGGTAGCATAGGCCTTTTCCAGTTTGATATTGTCGGATGGCTGTTCGGCGGGCAGGGCGCTATAGTCAGCAGGATTATATACACATTAGTTGCTTTGGCAGGTGTATGGTGTATATCGTTGCTTTTCCGTCAACGAGAAGATATTGTAGAACGAGTGGAAAAGTAACAAAGCATAATCAAAATGAGCGGGATAGTCTCCCGCTCATTTTGCTATAGATTAAAAGCATTAATTTCTATAATTAAAATTGCTCAGATAACAATTTCCTAATAAAATGTATGTGTACTATTTATATAGTAAGCCCATAAGTCGTTGAATAAACTTCGTTTGGATAAGCAGCGACCAATATAATAAATAATATCAAGAAAAAAGCGAATAAAGCGACTGAAAGAACTATGCCGATTATTCCCATAATTTTACCGCTTTTAGTGCGGCTGTTAGCGCACATGAATTTTTGGGCCCTGTTTGCTTCAGCGATGGCAAGTATGCCGAAAACGATTGATATTGTAGGTGTTAAACATAAAGCAAACGCAGAAAATATAAGTGCAAGCAAGCCAAAAGTGAAAGCGTTGCTTCCCGGATATTTGCCGCCGTTGTAATTATTATAGCCATAAGGATAATAATATTGCTGATTATATGTATTATATTGATTATTTACGCCGTACTGACCGCCGTTTTGATTTATATTGCCGTATTGGTTTTGACCATTATAACGACCGTTGTAATTATCGTTCAAGTTGGTTAACCCCCATTAATTTGACAATTATTTTATAATAATATCATTTTTGCATATCTTTATCAACAAATTTTAACAGATATTTTTTATGATATTAAGCTTTTGGCTTTCATTGCGAAGCATTTAATTTTTAAAATTGGATGTCCCAAAAATAAAGGTGATTGGCAGTTAATCTATTGTCTTGAATAAGGAATAAATTAGTGTTAAAATATTTAATTAGAGTAGAGGAGTGGTGTTATGGCCCGCAAAAGATGGAATATAGCAGCTACAGATAAGCAGCAGGCGCTGCAGCTCGCTGAAAGCTGCGGGATAGATCCATTTATTGCCATAATACTAATGGCGCGGGGCTGCAGCTCGCCGGATGCTGTAAAGAGCTTTTTTACCGGCAGCAAATGTCTTGCCTCTCCGTTTGAGCTCAAAGATATGGACCGCGCTGTTTCGAGAATACAGCGCGCAATTGATGAATTTGAAAGAATAACTATTTACGGCGACTATGACGCCGACGGCATAACATCCACGGCGCTGCTGTATTCCTATTTAACAAGTGTTGGCGCCGATGTATCATATTATATTCCCGAGAGGGAAGAGGGGTATGGCCTAAGCAGAGACGCAATAGATAAAATTAAGGAGCAGGGCACTTCTTTAATAATAACGGTGGATAATGGAATAGTTGCTGCCGATGAAATAGCATATGCAAATGGACTTGGGATAGAAACGGTCGTCACCGACCATCATTTGCCGGGTGAAGTATTGCCACCGGCAAAAGCGGTTGTGGATGCACACCGCAGTGACTGTACATCGCATTTTAAGGGGCTCGCCGGGGTTGGAGTGGCATACAAGCTTGTCTGTGCTATTGAAGGCTGCGGTTGCGACGAGCTGCTGGACGAATATGCCGATTTAGTGGCAATAGGCACAATAGCCGACGTAATGCCGCTGTATGACGAGAACAGAGTGTTTGTGAAAGCCGGAATAAATCTTATTCAAAACGCGCCGCGCATGGGTGTAGCCGCCCTGCTGTCGGCGGCGGGAATAAAGGCGTCGGATATAGACTCAGAAAACATATCATATTACATAGCGCCGCGCATAAACGCCGCCAGCCGAATGGGAAAGGCGTCGCGGGCGGTAAGTCTGCTGCTCTCTGAAACGGAAGACGAGGCAATGCAGCTGTCTGAGGAATTATGCAGCGATAATACCAGCCGCAAGCGCTTTGAGCAGGAAGTATCCGCTGAGGCAATAAGGCAGATAGAAGAAAAAAAGCTGTACACAGACAGAATTATAGTGGTGTCCGGCAATGGCTGGCCGCACGGAGTAGTAGGAATAGCCGCCTCGCGTATTATGGAAAAATATGGTAGACCAGCTGTAATATTTTCTGTTGAGAATGGTGAGGCGGTCGGTTCCGGCCGCAGCATGAAAGGTTTTAATCTGCACCAATGCATATCAAGCTGCGGAGATTTGCTGCTTAAATTCGGCGGGCACGAGCTTGCCGCCGGCGTTACTATAAAAGAGGATGATATAGACGAGTTTAGACGCAGAGTAAACGAATATGCCAAAAATAATTCAAAAATAATGCCGTTTGCCTGCATAGATATAGACTGTAAGCTTAATCCCGCCGGCGTCGGCCTTGAAACGGTAGAGGCGATGAAGCCGCTGGAACCGTTCGGAAGCTCGAACAAACGCCCAATTTTCGGATTTTTTGACGTTAAACTTGAAAGGATTACGCCGTCGTCCGACAAAAAGCATTTAAGGCTTACGTTTTCGAGAGGAAGTACGTCATTTAGCCTTATGAAGTTTTCTACAACTGCTGATGAGTTTAAATTTCTTCCCGGCGACAGGCTGGACTTGGCCGTTACGCTTGCTGAAAATTTATATAACGGCAATAGATATTTAAGAATAAATCTTGTAGATATGCGTCCTGCAGGGATTGATTATGATGAATATCTGCGTCAAATAAGAGTGTATGAGTGCTTAAACCGCGGTGAGGATGACATTGATATAAGCGCCAGCTGTATACCTGACAGGGACACACTGGCGAGCATATATCGTTACATAAGGTCAAACGGCGAAATTTGCTGCGACGACGACAGCATATCTTTACGGCTCGGCATGGCGGAGAGCTACTGTAAAGTGATGCTTGCGCTGGACATAATGAGCGAATTGGGATTAATAGAGGTCAGCCGAGTAAATGGGCTTATTAAGGCAAATATTATTAATATAAACGGCAAGGTAAATATAGACGAATCTGTTCTTATGAAAAGAGTAAAGGCGATTAATGAAGCAAAGGAGAAGCAGGCCGCCGTATGAGCGAAAATGTATCTAGAAAGGAAAAGTACGAAAATTTCATAAAAATGATAAAGGACAGCGGCGTAAACTACGACATAGACAAAATCAGCCGTGCCTATAAGCTGTGCGAGCAGGCGCATGAGGGACAATTCCGTTCATCGGGCGAGCCGTTTTTTTATCATCCGGTGGCGGTTGCTACTATTTTGTTTGAGCTTGGCATGGACAGCGACACGCTTTCGGCGGCGCTACTGCACGACGTTGTCGAGGATACCGACGTAACCATTGAGGAGATAGAAAAGCAGTTTGGCTCAGACGTTGCGATGCTTGTCAACGGCGTCACAAAGGTTACGCAGATAGGTAAGCTCCCGTCGCGGGAGGAAGAGCAGGCGGAGAACATACGGCGCATGCTGCTGGCAATGTCGGAGGATATACGAGTAATAATAATAAAACTTGCCGACAGGCTGCACAACATGCGCACCATAGATTGCCGTCCCCAGAAAAATCAGCTTGACAATTCACTGGAAACGCTGGAGGTTTATGCGCCAATAGCACACCGGCTCGGTATCCGCACAGTGAAAGAAGAGCTGGAGGATTTAGCCATTAAGCATCTTGACCCAGTGGGATATAAGGAAATAGAGGACTCGCTGCAGTCGGTTAAGGAGTACCGTCAGCAATTTTTGGAGAAAATCAAGACAAAAATAAAAAATAGGCTTCAGGACATAGTTCCCAACGCCCATATTGAGGGCAGGGTAAAGTCGATACACGGAATATATCGCAAGATGTATATGCAAGGCAAGAGCTTTGACGAAATATATGATATATACGCCGTGAGAATTATAGTCGACACACTAAACGACTGTTATAACGTGCTGGGCATTGTACATGACATATTCCGGCCGCTTCCGGGACGATTTAAGGACTATATATCTACTCCAAAGCCGAATATGTACCAGTCGCTTCATACTACTGTGCTTGACAGAGAGGGTGTGCCCTTTGAGGTGCAGATACGCACATGGGAAATGCACCGCACAGCCGAGCTCGGTATAGCGGCGCACTGGAAGTACAAAGAGAACATAGATAAATCCGACAAAAGGATGGAGGAGCGTCTTGCGTGGATAAGGCAGCTGCTCGACGCACAGAAAGAAAGCGACGACGTTGAAGAGATAGTCCGCAGTATAAAGACAGATTTAAGCCAGGAGGATGTTTTTGCCATTACTCCAAAGGGCGACGTCATAAATCTGCCGGCCGGCTCGACGGTGATAGATTTTGCATATGCAATACATTCGGCGGTTGGCAACAGCATGATAGGCGCAAAGGTCGACGGCAGGATAGTTCCGCTTAACCATGTGGTGCAGACGGGCGACGTCATAGAAATAATCACCACTTCGGCGCCGGGCCACGGCCCCAGCCGCGACTGGCTTAAGATGGTAAAGTCAAGTGAAGCCCGCAGCAAGATACGCGCATGGTTTAAAAAGGAAAAACGTGCTGAAAATATCGAAACCGGCCGCGCCGAGCTTGAAAGAGAGTTTAAGCGCAACAATATAGCCTTAAGCGGAGAAGCGGCAGAAGAATTTCTGCAAAAAATAGCCGAACGGCTTCATTGCAACTCGGTGGATGATATGTATGCGGCGATAGGCTACGGCGGCATATCAATACAGGGCATTATTCCGCGTATTAAGGAAGAATATAATAAGAGGGTAAAAGCTGCGCCATCAGTAGACGTTTCAAAGTACGTAGTGTCTCAGCGCAAGACGTCAACCGACGGCGTAATTGTAGAGGGTATAGATAATTGCCTGATTAAGCTGTCACGCTGCTGCGACCCGCTGCCCGGCGATGACATTATAGGATTTATAACAAGAGGCCACGGTGTATCAATACACAAGACAGACTGTACCAATGTGCCAAAAGACATATCAAAATCCTTTGAGCCGGAAAGATGGGTAAAGGCATATTGGGATACAAATGCTAAGGAGTCGTTCAAGTCCACCATTACGATATTGGCGATAGACCGTCCTGCGCTGCTGGCCGATGTCACAATAGCGCTGGCGAATATGAGGGTGGCTATTCATGCGATAAATGCTCGCGAGCTTAAGGGCGGCAACTGTCAGATAGTGATTACCGTCAGCATAGAAAACCTGCAACATCTTCAAAATATAATTGGCGCCATGCAGAAAGTAAACGGCGTAATAAGTGTTGAGCGCTCGGCGCAGTAGGGGACTTATCTCCTCTTATTCCGGATGTATTTTGTAGTTTTTGCCGTGCTGTCGTCCCTTTATCAGCCATAGTTCTGAATTTTTTAGAGGCTGAGGCGGTAATATCTATGCTGTAAAGGCTATATTGACCGTTGTTTGCGATGGCAAGCATATGCCGCATGCGTCGAGAATGCTTATAGCGGCAAAGATGAGCGACATGAACAAATCCGGGAACAAATCCACTTTTTTAATCAGTGAAGATTTAAAAGATTTGAATACACATCCGGCATATTATTTTAGTATTAAAAAAATATTACATTGGAGGAAAAATGAAAGCGGTAGTACAAAGAGTATTAAGCTCATCGGTGACAATAGACGGCGAGACTGTATCAGAAATAGGCAAGGGCATAACGGCGCTTATAGCGGTAGAGGCGGGCGACGGCGATGCACAGATATCGAAAATGGCGGAAAAGCTTGTTATGCTGCGGATTTTTGAGGATGACGCGGGAAAAATGAATAAATCCCTGCTTGATATAGGCGGCGAGGTTTTGGCAGTGTCAAATTTCACGGTTGCCGGAGACTGCTCAAAGGGCAAACGCCCATCATACATATCTGCTGAACGCCCCGAAAGGGCTGCACCGATTTTTGACGAGCTTTTAAAACGGATTTCTGATTTCGGCGTCAATGTTAAAACCGGCTGCTTTGGTGCGGATATGAAAGTGAGCATTGAAAACGACGGACCTGTAACAGTAATCGTTGAAACTTAATTTAATTAAACAAGTCGGGTTTCTTTTTATAATTATCAAAACAAATTGCATTTAAAAATGATTTTGGGGCGGTTAACTTAAATAAAGCATTAACCGCCTAATTTATTAATATATAATCATTTTACTTTAAATAAACACACAGTTCATAAATCATGAATATAATATACTTTGGAAAAGATTGGAAAGCAATTTTATAAGCTTTAGGGTAAACGGCTTTAAGGAGAATTTTATGGAAGTTAAATGCATAGTAACTCATATGCTTGAATCAAACTGCTATATAATAAGCAGCGGCGGCGAGGCAGCGGTAATAGACCCGGGTGAATATACCGCCGAGCTTGATAAAGCGTTAGAGAATATAAATTACAGCCTTAAATATATTTTGCTTACGCATACGCACTTTGATCACATGTCCGGCGCCTTGCAGGTGAAGGATAAGACCGGCGCATCCCTTTGTGTGCATGAGCTTGATGTAGCGGGTCTTACCGATTATAATTTAAATCTCGGCTATTCAGGTATGAAATTCTGCAAATCGGCCGATATAGCGCTTAAGGACGGTCAAAAACTTCGGCTGGGCAGTGAGGACATAACTGTGATGCACACTCCGGGGCATACGGCCGGCGGCGTGTGCTATATAACTGGAAACATGATATTTACCGGCGATACTCTTTTTGCAGGGACAATAGGCCGCACCGATTTTCCGGGCGGAAGCTACGGCGATATAATAGCTTCTCTGAGAAAAATAGATGAACTCGGCGGCGATTTCATAATTTATCCCGGACACGGTCCGGCCACTACATTAAAGGCCGAGCGCGAAAATAACGTTTATATGGGGCATATGGATAATGATTCATATTTTATGTGATGAAAAGTATAAATACGATGCAGTAAGCATATTCCAGCTTTTTATTCCGTATGAAAAGCCGGACTTTTTGCCGCCTGAAACAGATATAAATAATATAGACGGCGATTATATAGCTCTTTACTCATCTGACGGCAGGGCAGAAGCAGAGGTATCGCTTGGCGGCAAAAAGTCATCATACGCTGACAGTGCCGCCGATGGATTAAAGCATGGATTTGCCCGCGCCATTTACAGCTGCTTTGCAGATATAACGGGTCTTACTCCCGGCTGGGGTATACTTACCGGTGTGCGTCCGGCAAAGCTTATGCGCCGCCTGCTTGACACCGAGGGCGAGCAGCGCGCCTCTGAGATTATGCGTAAGGATATGCTGGTAAGCGATAAAAAGCTTACGCTTTGCCGCAGTGTTGCTGAAAATGAGGGGAGAATAACCTCGCTTTCAAAGCCTAATTCTTACAGCCTTTATGTTTCAATTCCTTTCTGTCCGACGAAATGCTCATACTGCTCTTTTGTGTCAAACACAATACAGCAGGCGGGACACCTTATTCCGGATTATTTGGAAAAGCTCTGCGAAGAGCTTGAGGCTGTTGCTGAAGCTCCGGCAAAGCTGGGGCTAAAATTAGAAACAATATATATTGGCGGCGGTACTCCCGGTGTGCTGACGGCTGAGCAGCTTGATGCTTTAATGGGCAAAATATCCGCCTGCTTTGATATATCTTCAGCGAGGGAATATACAGTAGAGCTTGGCCGGCCGGATGTTGTTGCGCCGGAAAAGCTTCAGGCGGTGAAAGAAAACGGCGCTGGCCGAGTAAGTATAAATCCGCAGACAATGAATGCGGACATACTGCAAAATATCGGCCGCAGGCATACTCCGCAGCAAACGGTCGATGCGTTTAATGCCGCGTGCAGTATTGGGCTTGCCGTTAATATGGATTTAATAGCCGGGCTTCCGAACGAATTGTTTGACAGCTTTAAAAACAGCATTGATACACTTATTTCCCTAAGCCCTGAAAATATAACGGTACATACATTAGCTCTCAAGCGTGCGGCGGGGCTGGATTATAAATATGGGACCTATGAAGCCGACGCCGTTGGCAAAATGGTCGATTATGCATACAGCTCTGTGACGTGCGCCGGATATGAGCCATACTATATGTATCGGCAGAAGCGCTCTCCGGGCAACCATGAAAATGTAGGCTATGCAAAGTCCGGGTTTGAGAGCTTATACAATGTATTTATAATGGATGAAACGCATACAATATTAGGCGCCGGCGCCGGTGCCGTAACAAAGCTTGTGTCGGACGGCGGCAAAAACATAGAGCGGGTGTTCAATTTCAAATATCCTTATGAATACATAAGCAGATTTAATGAACTTATTGAAAGAAAATCAAGTGTAACTAAATTTTATAATAAGTCTTAACAAAAGCCTGTATTACTCTGATTTTATATAATTTTTCTTTTTACAATATCTTAAATCTAAAATATAATATCGCAGGATGCGCCTTTGCAAAATGGCAAAGTTTATGCACAAGTCTGAATATATACGCTGCGGCGGGCAGATTGTCGGCGGCAAATCCTGCGAAAGCGGATTTAGGCAGATGCAGATGTATAATTTTAGAACCTGCGCATCAAAATTGAGTATAAGGATAAAATAAACCAGCATAGGTTTACAAGTATTTATTTTAATCGTTATTAATATTATGAGAAACCAAACTGAATAACGAAGGTGATAATTTGAAAAACATAAACGATATAATAATACGCCGGCTTATTGACCGGCGTCAGATAAACAAAGCGGTCAGGGAAAATCCGGAGCTGCGCATAAAGACAGATGACGGAATATATGAGCAGAAGATTATAAATATAGCGGAATATGCCGCGTCTGAAGAAAATAATATTAAGATAATAATGCTGGCAGGCCCGTCCGGTTCAGGCAAGACCACGACGGCCAACATGCTTAAAAGAAGATTTGGACTTATGGGTATAAGTTCGGATATAATATCGCTTGACCATTTTTATTTAAAGCCGGAAAAATTCCCCAAAAATCCCGACGGCACGCCGGACTTTGAATCGGTGTATGCGCTTGACCTTGAGCTTATGCACAAATGCTTTATAGAGCTGATAAGCAGCGGCGAGAGCACTATACCGTATTTCAGCTTCAGCGGCGGCGGCCGCATTGGAAGCCGGGATATAAAGATAGCAAAAAACGGCGTAGTCGTCGTTGAGGGCATACACGCCCTTAATCCGCTTATAATAGAAACGCTTCCGGCCGACAGTCTGCTCAAGATTTATGTCAGTGTCGAGTCGGGCATATTCGAGGACGACGAGCTTATATTTTCACCCAGAGATTTAAGGCTTGTGCGCCGTATGATACGCGACAGTATATTCCGCAATGCGACGGTAGAGCGAACCCTTGAAATGTGGGACGGTGTTATAAGAGGTGAAAAAGAATATCTGTATATTCATAAGGACACGGCCGACGTCGATATAAATTCAATGCACAGCTACGAGCCGTGCCTGTTCAAAAATCGTGCACTGAAACTTCTTGAGGATGTGGATGAAAGCGGCCCGTTTTACGGCAAGGTCTCCGAGCTTATAAAGGCGATAAAGCCGTTTGAAGCGCTGGACGAGGATTTGGTGCCGCCTCCTTCGCTGCTTAGGGAGTTTATAGGCGGCGGGATATATGATTATTGACGCCTGTCGCAGACAATCAGACGCATGCGATGACCGTCCGTGGGCACCGGGAGCATGGAGCGAAAAACCGTATCAGCTTTAACGGTACGACTGCCTTATAAATCAGATTAAGCAGCGCTTATAATTTGTGCATAAATATTTTGTGTTGAATAAGCAATGGAAAATGTTATAATAACTGTAAGAATAAGCCAGAATATATTTGGGAATATTTATGTATATACAAATAAATATAATAAATTAAATACGGAGGTTATTGTTATGAGTATATTTGATGAAACGGTTGTAAAAGCAAAGGAAGTTTTAGATATAGCGGGCAAAAAGACAAACGATATCATTTCTGTGCAGAAGATAAAAATGAGCATAGCGTCTTTAAAATCTCAGCTTTCTAAGATGTATGAAGCACTTGGCCGTCTGTGCTGCGACAACGGCACTGAGACTCCGAGCGTAAATATGCTTGAGCTTATGTCGGAGATTGAAGAAAGGATAGCAGAAGTAAAATCGCTTGAGAAAAAGCTTGCCGCGCTCAGGGGCGAAAAGATATGCACCACCTGCGGAACGAAGAATACATCTGAGTCTTTGTACTGCAACAAATGCGGCAGCAAGCTTCCGGAGACGGAAAAAGAGACTTCTGACGAAGAAACCGCCGATGCTGCAGATGCATCAGAGACGTGCTGCGGATGCGGCTGCGAGACAAAATCCGAAACCGCTGCTGCGGACGGCGAAAACTAAATATAATTTAATAAGGGGATGGCTGGAAATATTTCGGCTATCCTCTTTATGCTTTAACATAATATATTGGAGACGGAAATGTGCGAATATCACATAACAAATGACAAATACGCCGCCGCAGCAAAATATATATCTGATAGGATAAAATATCTGCCGACGGTTGCTGTAGTGCTTGGCTCAGGGCTTTCAGGCTTTACGGGCGGCATAGAAAACGCGGTTAAGATAAAATACAGCGATATACCATTTTTCCCAAAATCCACGGCGCCTACTCACGAGGGAACGCTTTACTGCGGGCTTTTATGCAGTATTCCTGTGCTTGTGATGTCGGGCCGAGTACACTGCTATGAAGGCTACAGCATGTCTGATGCAGCATTTTATGTAGGAGTCATGTCAAAGCTCGGCATAAAAAGGCTTGTACTTACAAACGCCGCCGGTGCAGTTAATAAAGACTTTGCACCGGGCGATATTATGCTTATAACCGACCATATAAAGCTTGTGGCAGAGAGTCCGCTGACGGGAACGCACAATGATTTGTTTGGGCCGAGATTTCCATGCATGACGGAAGTTTACAGCAAAGAGCTGTCCCAAATAATTAAGCAATGTGCGGCTGATTTGGATATATGCCTTAAAGAGGGAGTATATATGTATTTTGCCGGCCCGCAGTATGAGACTCCCGCCGAGATAAGGGCGGCGGCGGTTTTGGGCGCCGATGCGGTTGGCATGTCCACAGTGCCTGAGGCGATAGCCGGGTGCGCAGCGGGGATAAAAATTGCAGCTTTGAGTGTAATTACCAACATGGCGGCTGGAATTTTAGGCAGCACACCCAATGAGGAAGAAGTATCTGTCAACGCTAAATCCGCTGAAGCAAGGCTCAGCAGGCTTATAGAAAGCTTTGTCAAGTCTGTGTCAGATTAAAAATTGCATAGATTGCTTCTTAAAATAGATTAATTAGTGGTATTTGTCAGCGCTTTTATTTTAGACGTTTGAAGCTTTGGAAAGAATTTTGCCAATCGTATGCACAAAATGTGCGAGTATTCGGCATTTATAAGCAGCAGATAAAGCGTGTGATATCTTTTGCAGATGCTATAAAACTATAAAGTCGGATAAAATAAGCTGCCGGCAGCAATGTTGGAAAACATATCTTAAATTGGATATTTGCCTGCTAAATATTGCAATTAAACTGCAGTTTTACAGCTTGTACATATCATTCAAATGTGCGGTTGAATAATAAAAGTAAAGCAGATTTTCTTAAAAGGAGAAAACATATGAAAAAATTTAATAATATAGGTCTTGTAATAGCCGATGTACAGGAGTATGCTCCTATAAACGCCTTATGTGAAAAATACGGCGGAGTGCTAAGCGAGCAGTTTGGCGATAAGTTGTCGGTTTTTGAGTATAAAGGCGGAAACGGCGCTGTAAAAATAAGCGCAGTACTCTGCGGCATAGGCAAGGTAAACGCCGCCGCCGCCACAGCATATCTTATAGCGTCTGCAAAGTGCGACGCCATTATAAATTCGGGGCTTAGCGGCGGGATTTCATCGGTGCGCAGAGGCGATTACACAATCGGCACAGAATATATTGAGCATGACTTTGACGTAAGTCCATTAGGCTATAAAAAAGCCTTTAAGCCCGATCAGGACTGTTATATATATAAGCCGGACGATGCTTTATTTGAGGCATATTCTGCTATAGAGGGCATAATACCGGGAGTAATGGTGTGCGGCGACAAATTTGTCGGAAGCGATGATGACAAAAAACAGATAAAGAATGATTTCAGCGCTGTATCATGCGACATGGAATCAGCCGCCTGCGCTTCTGTATGCTATAAAGCGAAAGTGCCGTTTATAGCGGTAAGACGTATTTCCGACGACGCCGGAGATGCGGCTGCAGACAGTTATACCAGCATGAATAATTTAGCGGAGGACAAGCTGATAAACGTTGTATTAATGGGTATAAATAATCTGCTGTAATGCTTTTCTTATAGCATAAATTTATTGTTTTTTATGTTAAAAAATATTTTAATATTGCATTCAGATTAAAAATTAATATTTAATAACAATTTAACACTATAATATATCAATTTTATATTGCGTTAATTTTGTAA
>JAUUSE010000079.1:0-5553 GCA_030842085.1 Bacillota bacterium
ATGTAGGAGCATGCGGCAAGGCATACGAGGGCGCTGTTACCGCTATAGCAGTAATGGGCATAAGCGGCGAGATATCCTTGGAGCAGAGCCGCGGCACCGGCAGCCTTCGCTCAGGAATAATAGACAGTCTTAGCAATATGACTCCGGAGATATTTTTAAGCAGGGTGAAAATAGATGAAGAAAAATATTGATTTAAGCCTTTATCTTGTGACCGACAGCGAGCTTATGAGCACGCCGACGCTGGATGAAGCGGTAGAGCAGGCGATTATAGGCGGGTGCACCGTTGTACAACTGAGGGAAAAGACGGCATCATCAAGGGAGTTTTATAATACGGCGCTAAGCGTAAAAAAAATTACGGATAAATATAATGTGCCGCTGATAATAAACGACAGACTTGACATAGCCATGGCGATAGACGCCGACGGACTGCATCTCGGCCAGAGCGATTTGCCCATATCCATCGCGCGGCGTATATTCGGAGATGATAAAATAATAGGAATATCCGCCTCAACGCTTTCCGAGGCAAAGCAGGCACAGGCTGAAGGCGCTGACTATTTAGGGGTTGGCGCAATGTATAAAACCGGCACTAAGACTGACGCCGCAGACGTCACTATGGACGAATTAAAGCGCATAAGAGCGGCGGTAAATATACCCATAGTTGTTATAGGCGGAATAAATAAAACCACTCTGCCGGCCTTTTACGGCACAAATATCGATGGTATATCGGTAGTATCTGCCATTATTGCACAGCCGAATATTACATCTGCGGCGGCAGAGCTTAAGCTCATGGTGAAAAATCTGAGATAACGGAGAATTAGCAGCAGGGAAGAAGCTTTTGGATAAATTTTATTGCAGGCTGCTTTCACCATCAGATTAGGCCAAAATACAAACATATCATATTTTATAAAAATGCTTTTAAGCTTATAATCTAAAATCATAATAAAAAACGCCGGCTTAAAAGCGCGGTGAGATAAGAATTTTTAAGAGGGACGACTGTATGTCGTCCCTCTATCTTTTTACGCACCTATAGGAATTTTTCAGCAATACTCTGAAAGTCAGTGTTCTTTATTTTACAGATTATATTAATATGCTTGGTCCAACTTGCGTATTGAATACAGTAGAAAACTTATTAAAAAGTGCACTCTTTAAGATAAATCCAGCGTCGTCCAGCCGGATGCGTGTTTCTTTCTCCGCTGCCTTTTGCTGCCAGTCGGCGCTAACTGTAGGTTAACAAACCGCAGATTTTATCTATTGATGTATTTCACTTGCTTTTCTCTTCAGCAATAAGCTTTCTCAGTGCTCCCACTGCGCAGTCAATGGCAATATCAGAGGTTATGGACGTGTCCTCGTTGATTTTTTCACCCGCCTCCTGATTCCAAAGCGCCGTAAGCACCGCGCCGCATGCTATTTTTCTCACCGCGCCTACCGTAAAAAGTGCGGCGCATTCCATTTCAGAGGCCAAAACGCCGAGTTTTATCATAGTGCGCCAGTTTTCCTTAAGCTCGTTTGCTACCGGCATACTGTCCGGCGCGTGCTGTCCGTAAAACGAGTCCTTGGAATGTACGACGCCGGCATGATATACCGCGTCCATTTCCTTAGCGGATGCTATAAGGGCATTGGTCACATTTATATTCGCAACGGCAGGATATTCAATAGGAGCATAATGCAGCGACGTGCCCTCGTGACGGTATGCCGCAGCGGCTATTATAAGGTCTCCTCCACGTATTTCCGGCTGCATTGCGCCGCAAGTGCCGATGCGCAGCATAGTCTTTATTCCTGCGGCGGCAAGCTCCTCAACAGCAATAGCCGTCGACGGACCGCCTATGCCGGTAGAACATACAACAACTCCTGTGTCGTCAATATAGCCCAAATAGCTGTTATATTCACGGTTAAAGGCTAAATGCTGGAGATTGTCAAGCCGGTCGGCAATAGCACTGCAGCGGCCCGGGTCGCCCGGCAGAAGCGCGTATTTTGCATTTACAGAATTTATTTTTATGTGCATGCTCATGTTTTTACCTCCATGCTAAAATAACTAAAAATCTTAAAAAAATATTTTAATGAAAAATTATTGCTTTTTTATAGTAAAAGTCCAGCATCTTTGCGATAATTTTTCGCTGCCGAGCCCTCAATCAGAATATTATAAAATAATCTGCCAAAACGGCGCTTAAATGACAAAAAGATTAATCATATTGTGACATAAAGTACCGTACTGACAAGCATATAATATTATTAAAGCAAAGGGCCGGTGAGTGAATTGGTTGTATACATAGACATATTGTTTATACTAAATCTTTTCGTAAATTATTTCATACTGCTGGCGGTCGAAAAGCTGTGCAAGGCAGATACCCGATTTTATCGGCGCCTGCTGTCGGCGGCGCTCGGCGGGCTGTATTCAATGTCTATTTTTATTGAGATGAACTTCATGCTGTCACTGCTTGCGCGAGTAATTTTTGCCGCAACAATGGTGCTTGCAGCCTTCGGTTACAGGAATATTAAAAGATTTCTCCGCCTTATAGCCGCGCTCTTTTGCGTATCTTTTATATATGCCGGAATAATGATGGCGATATGGCTAATTATAAAGCCTAAAAATATGGTGGTAAATAACGGCGTAGTATATTTTAACATATCTCCGCTGATACTTATTGTTTCAACGCTTGTTTGCTATTTACTCCTAACGCTTATAAGAAAGCTTATGAAACGGCCACTGTCGGCATCGAAATTTTACAGCATATCGGTAAGCAATGAAAATAAGACGGTTATTTTAAAGGCGCTGCTTGACACCGGCCACGCGCTTACAGATATTTTCTCAGATTTGCCGGTGATTGTAGCAGAGTACTCATCCGTAAAAGAGATTATACCACAGGGGGCGGCAGAATATTTCAAGTCCCAAAATAGCATAGAAGCCGTGCCAAACGAATTAAAAAGCCGAATAAGGCTAATACCCTATAAATCGGTAGGCGGTTCAGGACTGCTGCCGGGCTTTATAACAGAAAATGTAGAGATAATATATAAAGACTATACAAACATAGTAAAAAAGGCAATAATCGCCGTAAGCGCTGTAAGCGTCGGCGATGGATATAATGCACTTATCAGCAATGATTTAATTTTTATCGGGAGTGAGACTAACCATGCTGCAAAAACTGATGTTGAAATTAAGAATGAAAATACTGCGGATATTTATAAAATCAAAGCTGGGAAATGAAATAAACTACATAAACGGCCCTGAGGTGCTTCCGCCTCCGCTCAGCGCCGAAGAAGAGCACGACATAATTGAAAAATACGCTATGGGAGATGATTCAGTTAAAGAGGAGCTGATAGTACATAATTTAAGGCTCGTAGTCTACATAGCGCGAAAGTTTGATTCAGCAGGGAGCACAATTGAAGACCTTATCTCAATAGGCACCATAGGGCTTATAAAAGCAGTAAACACTTTCTGCCCGGAAAAGGGAATAAAGCTTGCTACTTATGCCTCGAGATGCATAGAAAATGAAATTTTAATGCATTTAAGAAAAACCAATCCGCTTAAAACCGAGATTTCAATAGACGAACCTCTAAATACCGACTGGGACGGCAACGAGCTTCTCCTCTCCGACGTATTGGGCTGTGAAAGCGATATAGTAAACAAGGGCATAGAAATTGAAGATGAAAAAAATCTGCTCTTACTGCTTATAAATAAGCTGTCGCCGCGTGAACGTCAAATAATGCAGATGCGCTTCGGCCTTGCCGGCTATAATGAGCATACTCAAAAGGAAGTAGCAGACGATTTAGGAATATCACAGTCATATATATCAAGGCTCGAAAAGCGTATAATAATGCGCCTGAAAAAGGAGATGGAGCGCGCTTATTAATCTGTTATTATAGCTAAATAGAGGGCGGCGCGATATTATAATATAAAGGAGGATAAATTCTTCCTTAAATAAATCATATCCACCAGTTGAATACCGCCCTCAAATATTGGATGGTCATAATTATCTATAAAAAAGTTTTTGAGTCTGTGAGAATATGTGAAACCACACTTTTCATAAAAAGGAATCGTCATCGGACTATCGCCTGTTCCAACTTGTAAAATGGAATACTGTTCCCGATATCTTGTGGCTATAAAATCAATAAGGCATTTTCCATACCCTTTTCCATGATAAGCCGGTTTAGTAGCAATATTCTTGATTTCAAGAATACCGTTGCCTTCATCTGTAACGACACATTCACTTTTTATACCGTTGTCATCCAATACATACATTGTCCCTTTTTCCAAATAGCAGTCTATCATATCTTCCTGTTCATCTGCTAACAGCAAAAGGGAAAGATATTGTTTTTTGTTATTTTTAACTTGTTCTATTTTCATAAAATGCACTTCATCTCAATCAACATAATAGGGCAGAGCAGCGTTGCCGCTAAAAAATAAAAAAGGGAAAGGGAAGAGATATACTTAAAACAATCTTAAATTAAGATTGTTTTAAGTATAATATTTAATTTTTAAAATAGATAAAATAAAAAATTTCAAAAAAGCCTGATTCTCAATTTAGTCCTCTTTTTAGTCCTCTTTTTCCGACTCAGCTTCCCTTTTATTTATCTTTGACAGGGGATTAGCGAGCGCTGCCCTTTCAATATCTTTATTTGAAAGATGCGTATAAATCTCTGTCGTTCCAAGGTTTTCATGCCCTAACACATCCTTGAGCACTCTTATATCGACATGACCGTACTGATACATAAGAGTCGCTGCCGTGTGCCTTAATTTGTGCACTGAAAATCCGTTTGCTTCATTTCCCTTTATTCCTATTTTTTCTAAGTATTTATACACTATCCACTGAACTGTTTTTTTGCTTATTCGGTTTTTTTGACGGCTTATAAAAAGAGCGTTTTTATCCTTAACTCCATCAACTGGCCGAACTTTCAAGTAATTGTTTATTGCAGTTTTGCAGGCGTCGTTTAAATATACAATTCGTTCTTTGTTTCCTTTGCCAGTAACTTTAAGAGTATTGTCGCTTCTAATATCGCCTAAATTAAGTCCGCAAAGCTCAGATAAACGAAGTCCACAGTTTAAAAACAGAGTAAGTATCAAATAATCACGCTCTTTATTGTCTCCATCAACAGCGTTAAGCAAATCAATGCTTTGGTCAAGCGTGAGATACTTGGGCAACGATTTTTTCGCTTTAGGAGTTTCAAGCTCTTCCATAGGATTAGCAGTCGGCAAGCCTTTTTTATTAGTAATATATTTAAAAAATCCTCTTATAGCGGAAATCTTGCGTGAACGTGTTTTAGCATTGTTCGAACGTTTGTTTCTACAATATGCAATAAACATATAAGCGTCATTAAGAGTAATACTTTTAATAAAATCTATATCAATATTTTTTATATTTATTTCAGTAATATCAACAGTATCCTCATTAAGCTTATTTTTTAATATAAGCATATACTGGAGAAATAAGCATAAATCGCGGCAATATTCATCAACAGTCAATGACGAGCGATTTTTTACTGTCTGATTATAAAGAAGATATTCAACAAGCAGCGGCGGCAGCTCAGATAAGTCCTTATACATAATAAATATAACTC
>JAUUSE010000080.1:0-5448 GCA_030842085.1 Bacillota bacterium
GTTTCTCCCGCCTGATAAGCGGCGCTTCTTTTCGCTGAAAATTGTCAAAATCCGGCCAAATTAATATAAGAAATTTTTTAAAGCAGCGATTGCCAATTTTCCGGCTTGTAATAATTGATGCAAGCACCGCTTTTATATGCCCGCAGATATGGCGACCCTGCAAAGCTTTCATAATCTAATCTTTATAATGACTCTGACTATTTGCTTTTGCTGTTTTCTATTAATTTTCTTAAACTGTCCATTTTTAAATCAAGATGAGCACTTATCTCCGCACATAATCTAAGCTCGTCGGAAATATTCTTGTCTATTTCAACGTCGTTTTTATATCTAAGCTTATGCTCAAGGCTTGCCCAGAAGTCCATAGCTATTGTTCTAAGCTGAATCTCCGCTTTCATCAGGCGCTTTTCCTCTGCAAGAAAAATCGGAACCTCTATAATAAGATGCAGGCTGCGGTAGCCGTTTTCTTTCGGATGCTCTATGTAATCGCGCTTTGTTATCAGCCTGATGTCGTCCTGACTCAGCAGCGCGTCGGCAAGCATATACACATCTTCTGGGAAAGAGCAGACCACGCGTATTCCCGCAACATCGCCCAAATTCTTTTCTACTGATTCTACCGTAAGGTCAAGTCCCTTTCTCTTAAGCTTCTGCGCTATGCTCTGCGGAGTCTTAAGCCGGCTTTTTATCGACTCTATCGGATTGCGGTCATATTGGAGTGAAAATTCCTCGTTAAGCACGTTAAATTTTGTCTCTATCTCCATAATCGCGCATCTATAGTATGTCATCAAACGCCGATAATCATCGAGCTTGGTGGTATGGAAAAGGGTTGAAATATTATCGGCGTCTAACGGAAATGGTATGCTTCTTTCTGTCTTTATCGTATTTTCTGACTGATTTAACATTTTTACTCCTTTATGAAAAACGAAAATAAAACGGATTTACTGATATAAACATATTTATCTATTACAGCTTTATTATACCATATTTTTATATATTTTAGAACAGCACTGTAAATCCGGAGCCAAAAATGTATGTAATACATCTTAAAAGCATAAAGTTTACCCGAATTTACAGTGCGATTTTTGAATATATTTAATTTTTATCAAAAGTCTACGCACTAAACGATTATCTTAATGCTATAAATGATAAAACATTATCGAGTGCATCTTATACGCTGCGCAATAAGTCTTAGGATGCCTTTTCAAACTGAGACTTATAAAGCTCCGCATAGAAGCCGTTTTTATTGAGCAGCTGCTCGTGATTTCCCTGCTCTATTATGTCGCCGTCTTTAAGCACTAAAATAAGGTCGGAATTTCTTATAGTAGAAAGCCTGTGCGCTATTACGAAGCTTGTGCGGTTCTGCATGAGCGTATCCATGGCCTTTTGGGCAATAAGCTCAGTACGGGTATCAACCGACGATGTAGCCTCGTCGAGTATAAGCATCGGGTTGTTCTGTATCATTGCACGGGCTATTGTAAATAGCTGTTTCTGACCGGCGGATATCGTAGTGTTCTCGCTGAGCACTGTGTCAAATCCGTGCGGCAGAGACATTATAAACTCATATATTCCGCAGGCTTTGCAAGCCTCTTCAAGCTGTTCGTCCGATACTCCCTCTTTATCGTAAACAAGATTTTCGCGTACCGTACCCTCGAACATCCATGTATCTTGAAGAACCATACTGAAAAGCGAGTGCACCTTTTCCCTCTTCATATCGCTTGTGGGAACTCCGTCTATTAAGATTTTTCCGCTGTTTAGCTCGAAAAACCGCATTAACAGATTAACTATAGTCGTCTTACCGGCTCCCGTCGGTCCTACTATTGCTACCTTTTGTCCCGGCTCTATTTTTGCAGAGAAGTCTTTTATTATTATCTCATCCGGCTTATCTGGGTAGCTGAAGCGTACATGCTGGAATTCCACCGCGCCTTTGACGTCAAAGTTAACATCCTGCTTTTCGCTTTCGTCTTCCATTTCTTCCTCTTCAAGGAAGTCGAACACGCGTTTTCCTGCGGCTATTGCCGACTGCATGTTAGTCATGCCCTGAGCCAACGTGCTCAGCGGTGACGTAAACAGGCGAACATACATGATAAAAGATACTATTACACTGAAATTTACATTTCCGTTCAGCACCAGGACAGAGCCGACAACGCATACTGCAACATAGCCAAGATTGCCTATGAAGGTCATAAGAGGCTGCATTATTCCAGAGAGAAACTGGGATTTGCTGTTAGCGTTGTAAACCTCTTTGTTCATTGCCTTAAATCTTTCATTCATTTGGCGGGAAGCTCGAGAGAGCTTTACTACGTCATGGCCTGAATACATTTCCTCTACATATCCGTTTAAGGTACCCAGCGCCGTCTGCTGCTGTGAGAAATATCTCTGCGAGCGAGATACTATAATCATCATTATGGCAAAGCCCAAAACGGTGGATGCCACAGCCGCCAGCGCCATGCGCCATTCTGTCACAAACATCATTATAAGGCAGCCGGTAAACTGCGCTATGGCCGTTACTACCGACGGCAAGCTGTTTGAAAGTGCCTGCGCCAGCAGCTGAATATCGTTTGTCATGCGGCTTAAAACATCGCCGAAAGGAGTTTTGTTGAAATATTTCAGGGGTACGCGATTTATTTTATCGCTTATGTCTTTACGCAGCCGGTTTGACACACGCAGTGTAACAGTAGACATTATAAAGTGCTGTACAAATGTGCAAATAGCGCTTATGAGATATATGGTAATTAAAAATATTCCTACCTGCGCTATTCCCGACATGTTTATATCGCCGTAAAGCGCTTCTGATATATAGTCTGTTATTTTTCCAAGCTGATTAGGACCTGCTATGGTAAGCACAGCGCCTACCGCTGCAAGAATTAAGGCAATTATTACTGGAAGAAGGTAGTCATTTGAATGCTTTATAAGCTTTCCGGACACTTCTCTTATGCTTATGCCCTTAATGCTTTCTTGCGTATGCGGGCCGCCTCGGCCCGGCCGTCCCATTGGTGGATGCATCATATTTATCTACCTCCCTTATGCACCAAGTTCTTCCGGAGAAAGCTGTGACATTGCAATTTCTCTGTACACATCGCAATTCTGTATGAGCTCGTCATGTGTACCTATGCCAACCGCTTCACCGTTGTCTAAAACTACTATTTTGTCCGCGTGCCTTATCGTACCTATACGCTGGGCAACAATCATAAGAGTTGTGCCCTTTAACTGTTTATTCAGCTCTGTACGAAGCTTTGCGTCAGTTTTATAGTCAAGCGCTGAAAATGAATCGTCAAAGACCAGTATTTCCGGCTGACGTGCAAGCGCACGAGCGATAGAAAGTCTCTGTTTCTGACCGCCTGATACGTTTGTGCCGCCCTGCGCTATTTCCGCTTCAATGCCGCCCGGCATTTTTTCGACAAAATCCGTTGCCTGAGCTATATCCAGCGCGCGCCATGTATTATCATCGGAGACCGGCGCCGAGCTTTCGCCAAAGTTTATATTGTCGCGCACTGTGCCGGAAAACAATACCGCACGCTGCGTTACATAGCCTATTTTGTCGTATAATGCATCAAAAGTATAATCCTTTATATTTATTCCATCTATCAACACTTCGCCGTCCGTTACATCATAAAGCCTTGCTGCAAGACTTACCAACGTAGTTTTCGCACTGCCCGTGGCGCCTATAAAGGCGATTGTTTCACCCTTATTTACTTTAAAGCTTATGTTGCGCAGAACATCGTGCTCGGAGGATGGGTAACGGAATGAGACATTTTTAAATTCCACTGTGCCGGTTTCCGGACCCTCTGTCATGCTGCCTTCTTTAATCTTCGATTTCGTGTTCAGTACTTCATTTATACGGTCGGCAGAAACCTCTGCAGCCGGCAGCATCATGAAAATCATTACCAGCATCATTAGCGACATTATGACATATGTAGCATATGTGCTGAAAACTACGACATCGCTGAAAAGTGTAAGCCTTTCTGCCATATTTGTACTTGGAATATTATTTATAAGCGCAGCGCCTATCCAATATATTGCTAATGCAAGACCATTCATTGCGAGGGTCATTACCGGCATTAGCACCGCTAATGTGCGCTGGTTAAAGAGCTGTGTTTTTGTAAGATTATCGTTTGCTGTTTTGAATTTGTCGCATTGATATTGCTCAGCGTTAAAAGCGTGTACTACCTTTATACCTGTAAGATTTTCACGAGTTATGCGGTTAATTGAATCTATCTGCCTCTGTACCCGCTTAAATCTCGGTACAAGCACCACCATAATTACCGTCATAATAATAAGTAGTACCACTATGAATGCGGCTGTTACTAATGACAGCTCCCAGCTTTTGCCTACAATCTTTATAACAGCCCATACCGCCATTACCGGCGATTTTACAAGAAGCTGGAGTCCCATTGCTATAAGCATTTGAATCTGCGTAACGTCGTTAGTTGTACGCGTAATAAGGCTCGGAACGGAAAAATCAAGCATCTCCTGCTGGTCAAAGCTTGAAACTGTGCCAAATATGCGCTCACGCAGGGTATAGCTGAAGCCAGCCGCCACTTTTGCGGCTAAATATCCGCATATTACGCTCAGCGCCATGCTTGCCAGTGCACACAGCAGCATTTCTCCGCCTACCTGCCATACATCCGAAGTCGTGCTGCCCGGAGTCTGGAGTATAACTGTAAGATTACTCATATAATCCGGCAGCTTGAGATCAAAATAAATTTGACCTAATACTAACACGGCACAAAGAGCTGCAAGTATTACTTCTCTTAGTTTCATCTGTTTTAAAAGTTTTATCATAACTAATCTCCTTTCTTCTTCGTTTAAGCCGAATACCTCTTTAAATCAGTGAGTATCACACCCTCTTGCAATAATTGTGCTTAAAAAATAAAGCCTATTCTGCCCGACCTCTTTTTATTCTTTTTACATTCTGTCTGCTGTACATGACAAGTGAAAATATCATCATGGCTATACATATACCAACTAATATACAAGATAAAACGGTGGGTATACTGGGCCAAAAAATATGAATAATAACCGTCGCGTAAAGCAGGCAGGTGGTAGCCTTTCCGTGCCAGCTTGCACTGTATGTGCTGCCTGTTTTTTTGATTACGGCAATTCCAAAGGCCGCCATTATTATTTCCTTGACAACAAGTACGATGAGCAAAACCGCCATTGACGTAAAATTAATTGCCAGACATAAAAGCGCCGCTATCTGCGTAAGCTTGTCGGCTACTGGATCCAGCGCCTTGCCCACATCGCTCACCATGTTAAAGCGCCTTGCAATCCAACCGTCAATTACGTCAGTCGCTCCGGATAAAATAAGCGCCGCTATGGAGTAATAATAATGTTCACTTAAATACAGCCAAACTATAAGCGGAATAAGCGCCAGCCGAAAAATAGACAAAATGTTTGGTATGGTTATAATTTTATGACGACTGTCTTTTGCTTCCATTTTTTCAACTACCC
>JAUUSE010000081.1:0-5218 GCA_030842085.1 Bacillota bacterium
AATACACGTCAAAATTATAACCTTTGTTTTTGATTCTTTCTTCATTTTAGCTCCTTATATTAAAGTTTAATTATGGTATTTATATGGATAGTCAAACTGGAACTGACCATAAAAATACAATAATGTCTATTTTATGTAATCCAATAACAACATTAGATCACTCGACACATCTCTATAATTTAATTTAAATATATTTGTACTTTTTGCTAATTTTAAAGCTACATTTCTCTTATCGAAAATGAAATCACTTGTATGCATATTTTTCCATATATTGACAAACCCCGACGATATAGACAACTTTTCAGCCGAAAAATCTTTTATAGGGTTTCTTTCAACAATAAAAATGTTATCTATATTAAAAAGTTCATTCTTATTAACTCTAAATTCAGGAAGTACACAGTATCTATACTCATTTTGATATTGAATAACCGTTACGTCCTCACGCTCATCAATATACTTACGTTCTCGCAAAAAAATAGGTTTAATAAATGGAATGCACTTCAATGAGTCATCTACGCAAATCAAATCATCCGTAATATATCTACAATTAGGCACCTGACATAAAGAATATGTCAATGTAGATTTCCCAGATTTAGTCCTTCCTAAAAAGCAGTTATTTTTACCATTATATTGAACGCAGCCGCCATGAAGGAAATATATATTATTGCTTTCTTGCCCCAAGACTTCTAATATAGTTTTAACAGCGTAGCCTAACGCTTGCTCAATAGGCCACACCTCATTAAATACACCGTGGCATATGTGATATTTACCATCTCCAAGGTAAGTGATTTGAAGCATATTGTCATCCAAGTTATCCCAGCCCTTGACCTGATGGACGGTATATACTCCATATGGCAGGTCTTTCGTTTGAGCAAAGCCGTATTCATCGCAGGTCAGCCGGTCACGCTCACTCTCTTTGGCGGTGGCATATCTGCCTGCCGATTTGAGATAAACTTCAAATTCTGCGCCAGCCTCCGGCGTTTCGATGCCGGTAGAACCGTCATCGCTGTGCTTGATAATGGCAATTTTGCCTTTCTTAACTGTTTCAACGACATCCATTGCGATGTTGTTGTACTCTATGGTATACAGCTCTGGCTCAGCGCCGATGTGATGCACGGTTTCATCCAGCAGGTACCCCTCGGACGGGCTGATTTCACGCAGGCTCCAATCGCTATCACAAGTATAGTATTTGGTGGTAAAGCGTCCCGCAGAGTCAGTCGTATAGGTGTCTACCAGACGGCTGCCCTTGTATATGCCGTACACCGCTCCGGCAAGGGATGCGTCACCCTGTGCTTCTCCGATTTCGCTGTCGGCTTTTCTGACCTCAGCCCGCCATTTCTTAAGCACATTCTCAATCGAAATCTGCGTCGCCTTATTCCATTCGATGACCGTCTGCTCGCTGTCAGGGAGCACATATTTAATATCCGTATCGCATTCTTCAAGAACATACGGTGTGTCTCCGGAAATGAGAACATCTTCAAATACCGCCCTGCCTGTACTGTCAGTAACCGCATATTCGTCTACCGGCAATCCGCCCAGTGACGTACCGTACAGGTGGAAGGTTATGCCCTCATTCATCTTGTCCTCAGAGGTTTTAACAACTTCAAGGTCGCCACGTTTAAGGGTATTTTCAAAGGTTACGGTTGTAGTCTGCCCGCTGACAACTGTAACCTTTCGGCTCTCCTGCGGCTCATACTGGCTGTAGCTCTGTTCGGTTACGGTATATACGCCCGGCCTTAAATTCTCCAACAAGATTTGTCCGCCGTTTGCCGTCTGCACAGTCTGGTCAATGCCATTTCCCTGAATGCGGAAATTAAGGCCGTCGACCTTTCCGTCCTCTGAATGTTTAACAATTTTGGCAGAGCCGTAGGAGGCTTTGACCTTTACAAAGCCTTTTACCGGGTCGTTTACCGACTGCGTATAGGAGACGAGGTCTTGTATTCCATAGTTCGGCACATAATTTCCATCCGACCATACAATAAGCCCTTTTCTCTGTGAATTTTTCTTTTCGGCGGTAATACTGATTGTGTCAGCTGGTGCTGTCTTTGTTGTAAGAATAAGGCTGTTGCCAGACACGGAAAAATTCAGCTCTGCGTTGTCCGACGAAAAGGTGTAATTATCTAATACTCCGTTTGTATCCTCAAGTGTCGCCGTATACTGTGTTCCATCCCACTCAAGCTCGATTTCCCGTGCGCCGCCCTGTGTACGGCTACAAAAGCTCGGCACTTTCGTGTGATTCTGCACACTTGATACGATACTGTCGTAATAGCTGAAAATGAGCGGCCTCAAGGGATGCTTGTCACCGACCATCTGCTTAACTCTGTCTTTTCCTCCGGTGTCCACCAGTTGGAAATTCTCATCGCGCTCACCGACAATGGTTTCCCAAATGAGGATCTGTGTCGCATAAGCCTGTGCAATTTTTTTGGCATCTTCCGCATTCTGAGAGACCCACTCCGTGCTGATGTGTCCGGTGTATCCATACTGCAAAATACGGCCAACCATCAGCTTGATAGTATCTGGTGAAATTGTTTGATTGTAGTCGGACGGATAGTTGTCCCAAAAGCTTTCATCTTTCTCTTGAAACACATTCCTGTTATCCACTGAATTGCCCGGCTCAATGCAATAGCAGATGGGGCTGTCGTAGTCGTCAATGGCAAAAAAGCTGGTGTACACTGTACTGTGAGCCGACCAGCCGTTCATGAATGCAAGTTCACCGCGTCCCCATGTGCCGCTGTAATCCGCTTGTGCATCGTTGCTCCTTGGGAAAGAAATGACGAGCGATTCGCCCTGTACTCCCGCTGCCAAAGCAGGGCTGGCAAATCCAATAACGGTAGAAAGGCACAGCATTAAGGTCAGCAGGAATGCTGTGTACCTCTTAAAAGTATTTGTTTTCATAGATTCCTCCTAAAGAAAAAAGCACACCGCAAAATGCGATGTGCTTACTCTGTTTTTAAGTTTATGCGTAGCCAATATACAGCTCATAGCTTTCGGGCGATATTTCTTCTGCCCACACCCATATTTCCGTAATATCGCCATAACCTGCGTACATGTTGAGCCTGCTTTTGATATCCCGTTCAAGGTATTTGCTCTTTGCATTTGCGCCAATGGGATTGTCCCAGCACTCGACCGCTTGACTGTTCAAACGAAATCCTATGTCCTCAGCATATTGCTTTGCAAAATCAATCCACACGTTGATATCAAACTGCGGCTCCGGTTCGGCAGACTTTGAGGCTTCCGGCTCTGAAGGCTCCAGTGTTTCGGATGTCTCAGGTTGCTGCGACGCATCTGGCTTTGAGGGACTAATAGGTTCCGGCTCGTATGTGGGAGCCGAAGTCGATTGGGCTGAGCTTACTGGATTTGTCGCCGGTTGTGCAGGTTTGTCCCCGTTCGGCTCCTGCCGCGGTTTTGGCGATTCGGATGTTTTTGAGGCGGACGAACTTTCCTTTGCAGGCGTCTGTGTTTTCTTTTCTGCTGTGGATGAATAAGCCTGTTCTGAGGCTGTTTGTTGTTCCTGTACCAGTGAACTCACAGAGCTGCTTGTCATGTCAACCGTGTTACTCGATGATGTGTTATGCGCTGTCTCGCTGCTTGTGGAAAGAGAGGAGTGCGGCAGGGTATTTATTTTCTTTTCTGCTGTTTGCCCATTTTCTGTGCAGCCTGCAGTGCTCAGGAAAAGCAGGCCAATTGCAGCGACAGGCAGTATTTTGTACCTCAGCATACTATCACCTCTATTTAAAGAATACACAAAACAGGCGAAAAGTCCAGCGAGAATAGAAAAAATTTTTTATTTTAGCGCTTGTCAATTTTACTGCATAAATAAATCATCGGATTCTATCTGTTCCGCTTCCTCCATTTCCAGAGACTGTTCCTGCTGCAGTCGTTGCTCATATGCAGCAACAATTACATTGTTCAACAGGTTTCGCGCCTCATTGTTGAGGGCAAAAAATGTGTCGGAGTGCTGCATCTCACCATTCTGATCACGGTAAGATCTATTAGGCATCTTCACAAACAAGCCGTTTTTGCCGTTCATGACGGTAAAGCCTCTCACGATAAAATTACCGCCGATATTTACATTGGCAGATGCTTTGACATTGCTGTCTGAGTTGAACATTCTGTCAATCTGCGCTTTTATTTTCATAGTCAATCCTTCCTTTTATTCTTTACTTATTATTCTTTACTTAATTGATTTATCGTTTTCATTTGCCTGACGTTCTCCCCACAGCGCGGACAAATGAATAAGCACAGCACGCTGTTCGGCGGGCGATAGGGTATCAAGGAGCTGTAGGAGAGCTCTGTTATTTGCGCTCTTATCTGCACTCTCTATATCATCGCGGCAGTTATCGCAGAGCTTTTCGCGCTTAATGACAACCGTGCGGTCATCCTGCTCGGCAAAGGACAGTACGTCGTTATATCCAAATCCGACGCGTTGCCGGATTTCCTGCGGAATTGTCACCCTCCCGCGCTTGCCGAGAATGCGAAGCAGCTTAATCATTGTCATCCTCCCCGTATTTGACACGATTGATCTGTTTCCACAGGCACTCCCCACAGCTGGAGCAACAGTAGGGACAGCTGTTACAGTCATTGCCGTAATCTTTACAGCAACGTTCTTCGCTGTCAGATTTCTGAACAATAATGCGGGAACCGTCACTAAACACTTCCAGTGCCATGCCAGGTAGCATGTTGAGTTCTGCAAACAGTCCCTTTGGCAAGGGTATTATTTCAAATTGATAGTCTTTCATTCATATTATCCTTTCATCTAAATCAAAAATTGTGAGCTGCTCCGTCATTCGAGCTCTTTCGGTTGTGTCGTAATTGGAAATCAGCAGTTCTGGATACTGCCTCCCGCCGTCATACCTCTGCGCCAAGTTGGACAGTCTCTCTGTGCTTTCTATCATGATTCCATCATGCGAATAAAGCGCGCGTATTTCCGGGCAGTCGTTGTATGACAGCAGGAATTTGCCGCTGATACCTTGCAGGGTATCAGCAAGTCCTGCATGGTCAAATCCACCTTGAGACGCAGTGTCATAGCATTTGTCTGCATTGTAGTACGGCGGATCACAGTAGAAAAAGCTGTCCGGTCTGTCATACTGCTCAATGAGCTTTAGACAGTCCTTGTTTTCAATGACAACCCTTTGCAGCCGCTTGGCCGCAGCGTCTATCAAAGGGTAATCGCTCCACAAAGAGTGCGGCTGACCTCCAAAGGTACGTGTTGCTGATG
>JAUUSE010000011.1:0-44291 GCA_030842085.1 Bacillota bacterium
GTTGTTATATTCCATTACATAATTACATATACTTTTCATGTCAAGAACGACTGTGGGTGTTAAATAATGAAAAGTATACTGGCTAAGCGTTTAAGGGCTTGCCGTAGGGAAAAAGGGTTTACTCAAAATCAGGTTGCAATTTACTGTGATATAACAGAAAAGACATATCAAAATTATGAGCTGATGGCCAGAGAGCCTAAACTGGAAATCCTCATTAAAATTGCTGACCTTTTTGATGTCTCTTTGGATTATCTTGCCGGCAGAACCGACAACAGGAAAATAAATAAAAAAGATGAATAAAAAGGCGATTTAAAATGATTAAATATGATAAGCTTTGGAAAACGGCTGAGAAAAAGGGTATCAGTAAATCTATGCTTAATAAGAAATACAATGTGAGCAAAGCGCAGATTTTTCGTCTTAGACATAACAAAAATATCAGCAGTAATACTCTAGACAAGCTTTGCAATATTTTAGAATGCGACGTCTGTGATATTATGGAGCATATTCAGGACGACAACTTTTTCTAATCTGCCCATACAAGCTTATTAGTTAGAATACCGCGCATGAACTTTTTAGACATGTAATATTATTCTTATTTTGTTCTGTAAAAAACCGCTTTAAAGCGGCTTTTTTATTTATCAGCTAAAAAGTGTACAATTTTAAAAAAATGTGTATCACCTACAATTGTTGGTATATCTTTGTTCTCAATCTCATATACTGTTCGTGTTAGGAACGATTGTGGGTGTTGAAGATGCAAGATATCTTAGCCAAACGTTTAAAAAAGTGCAGAAAAGAAGAGGGACTTACGCAGTATCAGGCTGCGATATATTGTGATATTACCGAAAGGACATATCAGAATTATGAGCTGATGATAAGGCAGCCTAAGTTGGAAATTTTGATTAAAATTGCCGATTTGTTTGATGTTTCTTTAGATTATCTTGTCGGCAGGACTGATAACAAAAAAGTCAATAAAAGCGATTAAAAATACGGACGTGTAAAAGGTGACATTATGATTTTGGACTATAAAGCAATCGGAAGCAGGATAAGAGAAGTCAGAAAAAGCAAAAACATGACTCAGGAAAAATTAAGTGAGGCCATTAATGTTGGCTATAAGCATTTGTCAAATATTGAATGTGGCAATGGCGGAGTAAGCATTGAAGTTCTTGCATCTATATGCTCTGTTCTCGACATAAGTTTAGATTATATCATTTTTAACAAACCAGATATAAGAGACGTGAAAATGGCTGATGACATTTATAAAGAAATAAGCAGTTTAACACGCAGCGAACGCGAATTTGTCATGGCATTGTTCCAAACGCTCAAAAGCAGCAGGAATACTTGCTCCGATTAAATCTGCAATATAATAAACTATACTGCAATGTTGCAGTATAATATAAATAAGGGCGGTACATGCCGCCCTTATTTATATTATACCATGCAGCTTTTACCGCTTGGCACAAGTCCTGCAGGAAAATCAAACCAGTCATAATAACCGCCTAATATGCGCTCGCTAAAAAAGTTTGATTCCATTGAGCATTAAAAGGCCCGCAAAAATCTTAAACTGCTTCTTTCAGAGCCGAGTAATCCACGAATGAACGGATAAATTACGTCCAGCGGCTTCATTATGCCAGCTTATACATGATTTTCCTATTGGAACTATCAATTAAATTTTTTCTGTATTTCTAAGCCTTGGCCAGAGCATTCTATTTGTCTAAAAAATTAGCCTAAGTAAATAATATTGCGGCCGTCACGCTGATAATCGTGTACGGCCGCCCAATATAAAACTATTTTTTATAAACCGCTATCTAACCATTGGGCGCATATTTACACCGCGGCCGAGCAGATACTCCTTAAGCTCCTCTACGCTGTAATTCCGCGGCAGACGCGTAGAATACAGCATAGAGCTTATTATTCCCGCCGTTGCCTCTGTCTTTGTAAATACGTCATATAAATGCTCCGGCTTGCCGGCGCCGCCCGACGCTATTACCGGTATTTTTACCGCATTGCATATCTTGCCAGTAATGTCGAGGTCATACCCGCCGTGAGTGCCGTCGTTGTCTATGCTATTGACGACTATCTCACCGGCGCCGAGCGCCTCGCCGCGTTTTGCCCACTCCACAGCATCCATGCCGGTAAACACGCGCGCGCCGTCTATCGCTATCTCGTACCCGCTCGGTATCTTCTCCGACACGCCGACGTTTTTCACCTGCATGCTGAGCACTATACACTGCGAGCCGAAAGCCTTTGCGCCCTCGTTTATTATGTCCGGGTTTCTTACCGCCATTGAGTCGACGCTTATTTTCTCTGCGCCCGCCTTAAGCACGCTGTACATATCTGAAATTGTCTTTATTCCGCCGCCGACCGTGAAAGGAATAAACACCAGTCCGGCTACTTTTTTTACCATTTCAAGGTCTATGCTGCGCTTTTCGGCGCTCGCCTTTATATCATAAAAAACTATTTCGTCTATCTGCATATCATAGACCTTTTCAGCGACCGTCTCCACCCGCTCAATGTCTATATTATTCTGAAACTTGCTGGCCTTTGTGACCATATTATTTATAACGTCAAAGCAGGCGATAAGCCTTTTTGTCAGCATTTATTTCTCCCCCAAATCCGCGAAATTTTTAAGCAGCTGCAAGCCTGCCGTGCCGCTCTTCTCTATATGAAACTGCGAGGCGTATATGTTGCCCGACGACACCATAGACACAAACTCGCCGTTATAATCGGTCACGGCCATTACAATGCTGTCATCATCCGGTACGACATAGTAGCTGTTTACAAAATAAAAATAGTTTCCGCTTTTACTGCCCTTATTAACAGCGTTCGACTGCTTCCAATCCACTCTGTTCCAGCCTATCTGCGGTACTCGCACTTTAGATTTATCAAACTGCTTTACCTGCCCCTTAAACCATCCAAGGCAGTCGGTATCGTCCTCCTCGCTGTGCTCAAAAAGCACCTGAAGGCCGACGCATATTCCTAAAAATGGGACTTTTTTATCCAGCACAAGCCCGCTCAGCTTGTCGATTATGCCAAGCTCGCTTAACGAATCCATAGTGGCTTTTGCCGAACCCACACCGGGCAGTATTATTCCGCTCGCAGACTCAAGTCCGGCAATATCGGAGACAAGCCGGCTTTCTATATTCATTTTTTTGCAGGCGTTTTCCACGCTGGTGGAGTTTCCTGCCTTATAATCTATTATAGCTATCATCATGCATCCTCCCATGTTTAATAGTTTATAATACCCCGGCGGCAAAGTCAACTTTAATGTCTTAATCCGCCCCAATAAAATAGGGACAATGCTTTTAAATTGACGGAGCCATTACATACGTTTTTAGTCGGCACTTTTTCCGTCTGTTTTGGCTTGGCAAAGTATAAGACTATTAAAAAAATCCCGCCGTTTAGGCAGGAATAAATATTTATGTATTTAAACATCTAAAGAGATGATTGCTTTAAATTGTGAAATGGCTCAATCTTCCAAAAACTTATTGAGCATTTCCTCAGATGTACGCTTATACTGCGTTATTTTACGTGTATATTCCTCAGACATATATTTAGATGTAAGCAAAAAGTTTGCCGTAGCTATATTGTTTGCCACCGGAATATCGTATAACACTGACACGCGCAGCAGCGCTTTTACATCAGGGTCATGAGGCTGTGCCTCAAGCGGGTCCCAGAAGAACACCATAAAATCTATTGCGCCCTCGACTATGCGCGAGCCTATCTGCTGGTCGCCGCCAAGCGGTCCGCTTTTATACTCCCTAACAGGGAGACCCGTCTTCATTGAAAGCAGTCTTGCCGTCGTGCCTGTGCCGCATAAAAAATGATTTTTAAGTATATCCCGGTTTTCATACACCCAGTCGACCATTTCACGCTTTTTGCTGTCATGCGCTATAAGTGCTATCTGCTTCTGTTTTCCCATTTTTACCGTTATGTATTCGCTGTCTATTTCTATCACCCCCTGTTTTTTAATATTATACGATATATAATCTTTTATTGCAATCATGTATTAATATTAATCTGTAAAATTGCTGTAAATATCTATTAGGCAAAATTAAACAGACATCTTTTCAGCCACGCATATTTAAAATTTTGCTGTTGTATTAATAATAAGCTTAAGTTAATCTTGACTATTTACCGCCGGCATGTTATAATTCATCATGCTGTTTTGGTGGATATAGCCCAGTTGGTTAGAGCGCCAGGTTGTGGCCCTGGAGGCCGTCGGTTCGAGTCCGATTATCCACCCCACCAGACTGAGTCTGGACGCGTGTTCGCGTTCAGACTCGTTTTTTTATTTTACTCCATTGGCCGCGGCGTCGACCTTATCCTTAATTACCTAAAGACTTCAAACGGATTTATATCCATACGGCAAACGGAAAAAACATCTTTTTTATTGCCTCTTGCTACCAGACTGAGTCTGGACGCGTGTTCGCGTTTAGACTCAGTTTTTTTGTTTTACTTTTGATAAATAAATGTTTGTATAGACTTTATTTATACGTTATGATATATTATTAATTGAGTTGAAGTAAGATATTTTGGGGGAGTGCGAAAATATGAAAAAAGCGGCAATTTTATCATTTATACTTTCTATTGTGCTTGTATTTTCTACAAGCTGCGGAGTTTTTGATTTTTTAAGCAAAAGCAAGACCTTTAAACAGGATGAGATGTCAATAACGCTTTCAAGCGTATTTGAAGAGACATCGGTTGAGAATTACACCTCGGCATATGACTCTCCAGATATTGCTGTGCTTACAGTGAGAGAGGACTTTTCTTTATTTGAAGGTATTGATTTAACGCTTAACCAATATGCTGAGCTTGTTATATCTACAAACGGCCGCTCATGCTATGTTATAGAGGAAAACGGCCTTACTTATTTCATATATGAAGAAACGGTAAATAGTACGAACTATATGTATTTCGTATCGGTTTATAAGTCAGACAGCGCTTATTGGATTATACAATTTGCTTGTGAGTCTGAAAAATACGATGAACTTAAAGATGCAATTATAAAATATGCCAAGTCTGTAACATTCGATTCCAGTGCCGAATCCGTAAGCAATGTTGCCGTTTAATTAAAATATTTCGGCCCGCTAAGCATAAAGCTTAGCGGGCCTTTCTTTTATTAGTTTATAACATTGCTTCTGCAACACAGCTAAAATAAATGAGTTATAATCAAAATATTGCTGCTTATCATCAGCGCATGAGCTTTGCCATAACAGCTTTTTGTGCATGCAGACGATTTTCCGCCTCTTCAAATATTGACGACGCATGCTTTTCAAATACAGACGCGGTTATTTCCTCGCCGCGATGCGCCGGCAGGCAGTGCAGTACTATAGCGTCGGTCGCCGCGTTTTCCATAAGCTCATCGTTTACCTGATATCCTTTAAAGGCCTGCTGGCGCTTGGCCTGCTCCTGCTCCTGTCCCATTGACGCCCATACATCTGTGATTACTACATCGGCTCCTTTTGCTGCCGACATTGGGTCACGCATCATATTAAACTCCTCGGTGCCGCTGGCAAACTCTATGACCGATGCATCTGGTTCATACCCCTCCGGGCATGCGACATTTACGCTCATTCCTACTTTAAGTCCGCCTACTATGAGGGAGTTCATCATATTGTTGCCGTCGCCTATAAAGCACATCTTAAGTCCCTGCAGCGTGCCCTTTATCTCTCTTATCGTCATTAAGTCGGCCAGCACTTGACATGGATGTGAAAAATCTGTCAGGCCATTTATTACCGGTATGCTGCCAACCTCTGCCAGCGTTTCTACCTCCGACTGCTCAAATGTCCTTATCATAATGCCGTCAAGATAACGCGAGAGCACACGCGCAGTATCCTCTATAGGCTCGCCGCGGCCTATTTGCAAATCGCGGTTCGACAAAAACAGCGCCTGGCCGCCGAGCTGATACATACCGACTTCAAAAGACACACGGGTGCGCGTGGACGCCTTTTGAAATATCATACCAAGGCTTTTTCCGGCAAGTATATCGTGCTTTATGCCGTTTTTCAGCTCGTATTTCAGCTGGTCCGCAAAGTTGAGTATATCTATTATATCTTCCCTGCTTAAGTCCAGCATTTTAAGTAAATGCTTCATTTATAACTCCCCCTTATGTTTATTATAGATTAACTAATTTGTTCATTACATACGCGTTTCAATATCTGGCTGTATGTGTCATATATTTTTTAACAAAATCCATGCCTACCGTATATCCATGACAAGTTTGCATAATCTACAAGCTTGTGCGATAAAAATATTTTTAAAAAGTCTATGCCTATAAAAATTTGCCCTGCATGATTTGTTCAAACTAAAATAATATGCAGCTATGCATTTTTACCATATCTTTTTTCGAGCACGGATTTCAGTACGCCGAGCCCTTTGTCTATCTCATCATACGTTATATTCAGCGGCGGCATTATCCTTAGTAAATTTTTAGCCGTGAGTATAAGCAGCCCATCTGCTGCGCAATTCTCGGCGCATTTGCGAGCCTCGTCATCCGCCAGCTTTACACCGAGCAGCAGGCCTACTCCCCTTACAAATTCTACGCCCGGCATTGAGCTTACTTTTTCCTTTATATACTCGCCCTTCTGAGTAACATCTTTCAAAAATGCTTCATCTGATATATTTTTCAGTACATAATCAGCGCCGGCGCACACGGCAGGATTTCCGCCGAAAGTTGAGCCGTGCTGACCTTTCTGAAGTACGTCCTTAAGCTTTTCATTGCAAAGGCATGCGCCTATCGGCAGGCCGCCGCCAATACCCTTAGCCGCCGTCATTATGTCCGGTTTTATACCAATATGCTCCCAAGAGAATAGCTTGCCGGTACGGCCGGCGCCTGTCTGCACCTCGTCAAATATAAGCAGTATGTCGCGCTCTTTGCACAGCTGTGCAACATCTGCAATATAATCCGCCGGTACCGGGAGCACGCCGCCTTCGCCCTGCACCGTCTCCAACATTATGGCGCACACCGAGCCGTCAGCCGCTTTTTTTAGCTGTTCTATGTCGCCGCTGTCAACATACATAAATCCGTCGGTAAGGGGCTTGAAAAGCTGATGAAATACTATCTGACCCGTTGTAGACAGCGTTGTTATAGTTCGGCCGTGAAAGGAATTGTTAAGTGTTATTATATTGCTGCGCGACTCGCCGTATTTGTCTTCGCTGTATTTTCTCGCTATCTTTATGGCGCACTCGTTGGCCTCTGCGCCGGAGTTGCCCAAAAACACCCTTGCAAAGCCGGATTTCTCACAGAGATTTTTGCAAAACTCCGCCTGCGCCGGCTGGTAAAACAGATTTGACGTGTGCTGTACCTTTTTAAGCTGCTCAGTTACGGCGTTTACCCAGCCGTCGTCGCTGTAGCCCAGCGAGTTTACGCCTATGCCGGAGGTAAAATCGATATATTCCTTTCCCTCTTCATCAAAGGCGGTGGCACCCTTACCATACGCTATTGAGACGTTAAATCTGTTATATACATTCATTATATATTTTTCGCTGTTGCTTTTTGTTTCGCTAAAAGACATTAATCCTTACCTCCAACAAGCATTGTGCCGACGCCCTCGCGCGACAGCATCTCTATTATTATCGAATGCTTTACCCTGCCGTCAATTATCGTGGTGGCTTTTACCCCGCGCCGCACCGCTTCAACGCAGCAGTCTATCTTCGGTATCATGCCGCCGGAGATTATACCCTTGCGTTTAAGCATCACTACTTCGTTTATGTCAACCTCTTCTATAAGAGTTGACTCATCGTTTTTATCTCTGAGCAACCCCTTTATATCCGTCATAAGTATCAGCTTTTCTGCTGATAATTCCGCCGCTATTCTGGCAGCAGCCGTATCAGCGTTAATGTTGTAAACCTCGCCGTTTTCTCCCGCTGCGATGGGAGAAACAACCGGTATATATCCGTTTGCCAGAGCATCTGTTATTGGTCTTATGTCAACCTTATCCAATTCACCGACAAGGCCGTAATCTCCGCCGGAGAGTTTCTTTGCCTTAAGCATTCCGCCGTCAATTCCGCACAGTCCAATAGCGCGTCCGCCCTGGCTTTCTATAAGCTGAGTCAGCGACTTGTTCACCTTGCCGGCCAGCACCATTTGGACAATATCCATTGTTTCTTCATCTGTGTATCGCAGGCCGTTGACGAATTTTGGCTCTTTGCCTATCTTTTTAAGCATGTCGTTTATTTCCGGACCACCGCCGTGTATCAGCACAACGTGTATGCCCACCAGCGACAGCAAAATTATATCCGTCATGACGGCGTTTTTTAACTCTTCGTCTATCATAGAGCTGCCGCCGTATTTAACCACTACCGTCTTTCCGCTGAAATGCTTTATATACGGCAGCGCCTGCACAAGTATATCCGCTCTCTGTTTCTCCGATATATTCAATTTCTCCACCTCAAGCTTACGAACGGTAGTCACCGTTTATTTTTACGTAATCATAGGTAAGGTCACAGCCGTAAGCGACAGCACTCGCCTTACCTTGATATAGTTTTATGTCAATTACAATCTCATCGCGCAGAAGTATTTGCTTTGCAATATCCTCGTCAAAATCAACGCCTGCGCCATTTTTGCACACATTAATGCTGCCAGCATCTGATATAAAATTAATTTTTACTTTATTTATGTCAACCTTTGCCCCGCAGTAGCCGAGTGCGCACATTACTCTGCCCCAGTTGGCGTCAGCGCCGAACATTGCAGTTTTTACCAATGAAGACGACACCACGCTTCGGCTTATTTTTCGTGCGCTCTCTTCGTCCGGTGCGCCGGACACCCTGCACTCAATAAGCTTTGTGGCACCCTCGCCATCCTTCGCCATCATTTTTGCAAGCTCTAAAAGAACCGCTTTAAGCGCCGACAAAAATTCGTCGTAGCCTGCGCTTTTGGCCGTTATTCTATCGTTTCCGGCAAGACCGCTCGCCATTATCTCCGCCATGTCGTTAGTCGACGTATCGCCGTCGATATACACCATATTGAAAGTGTCCTTTACGGCTTCGCGGAGCGCCGCGTCAAGTGATGAGGCATCTATATTTACATCGGTACTCAAAAAGCAGAGCATGGTCGCCATGTTTGGATTAATCATGCCGGAGCCCTTGCACATACCGCCGACGGTGCATACGTTTTCGCCTATGTTAAACCTGATAGCGCACTGCTTTGATATTGTATCGGTTGTCATTATCGCCTCAGCGGCAGATGTTCCGCCGTCATATGAAAGGCCCGATTTAAGCGCGTCCATAGCCTTTTCTATAGGCTCAAGCGGCACCGGCACTCCTATTACGCCGGTGGAGGCTACTATTACATCCTCCGCATTGCAGCCGGCAGCTTTTGCCGCAAGCGCACACATGGCTTCCGCCTTTTCTATGCCGTCAGCGCTGCATGTGTTGGCTATGCCGGAATTGCATATTACCGCGCGTGCAACACTATTAGCAAGGTGCTTTTTTGTGACGGTTATAGGCGCGCCGCAGACTAAATTCTGCGTATAAACGGCAGCGCTTACACAGTCGTTGTCAGCCACTATCATCATAAGGTCTTTTTTATTCAGATTTTTTCTTATGCCGCAGTGCAGGCCGCTCGCCCTAAAGCCTTTAGCCGCACAAACACCACCATTTACAAACTCCAAAACAATTCCCCTTTTCATATATTTCCGATATTGACGGGCAAATCGCCAATTTTACATATTATATAACTCTAAACTCTGCAAAATCAACTATATACATCTATCCGAATATTACGATAAATCTATAACCGCTCAGCCTTTATATGCCGACATTTTGACATATCAAATTATATAGCGATTATGCAATTAACCGTTCTTTAGCCAATTAAAGCTTTAATAGAAGATAAAGTAAAACATCTCAGTCGGCAAAATCAAAATGCCGGCGGAATATAGTCAAGCCCCGTCTTTTCATCAAGGCCCATAACGATATTCATGTTCTGCACCGCTTGGCCCACTGAGCCCTTTATCATATTGTCAATCGCCGACGTCGCTATAAACATTCCTGTGCGCCTGTCAATGTGCAGCGAGATTTCGCACATATTAGACATACGCACGTTTTTTACATTGGCCGTCTCGCCGCTTACAAGCAGACGTATAAAATATTCATCCTTATAAAAATCTTCATACGCTTCTCTTATCCGCTCCTCCGTCACACCGAGCTTCAGCCGGGCATAACAGGTGCAGCTTACACCGCGGTTTATCGGCAGAAGATGCGGGACAAAAGTAAGCCTTATACGTTTGTTGGCTGCTTTCATGAGCGTCTGCTCAATTTCAGGAGTATGACGGTGCTGAGCCACTTTATATGCCGACATACCCTCATTGCACTCGGCAAACGGCTTGTGGTCGCGGCCGGCGCCCGTTACGCCGGATTTTGCATCTATGACTATGGCGTCGGTTTCTACAAGCCCCCGCTTTATCGCCGGAAACAGCGCCAGCTCGGAAGCCGTCGGGTAACAACCTGGGCATGATATCAGCTTTTTGCCGGCTATCTGCTCTCTGAACAGCTCCGGCAATGCATAAACCGCTTCACTGTGGAGTACATGGTCGTCAAAATTGCCGCCGTACCACTCATTGTACTGTGCTTCGTCCTCCAGCCTGAAATCCGCGCCAAGGTCAATAAATGCCTTGCCGGCGGCAATGCATTTCGACGCCGCCTCCTGCGACAATCCATGCGGCAGACAGGCAAATATTACGTCGCTGCAGTCTATCACCGCATCCTGCGATACACACTCCATATCAAATATGCCTTTAAGATTAGGATATATCTCTGAAAGCCTGCGTCCGACAAAATTGTTGGAGCCAACCGCTGCAATCTCTGCCTCACCGTGACGCAGCAGCAAGCGCACAAGCTCTGCTCCCGTATATCCCGTCGCGCCTAAAATTCCAACTTTTATAGTCATAAATATCCCTGCTTTTATTTTAATTTAACTGTATTTACTTATCTAAACTGCGTCTGATGCTGAAAGCATCTCAGATGGACTGCTTTTCATCTTCCAAAATCCAACTGTTTAATAGTTTTCAGACCGCCGCAATATCAAAAAGCTTATCAATACGCCGCAAGCACAGGCTTATATATTATTTAATATCAGACAGCGTTTTTCTGACATCCGCTATCTGCTTTGCAACCTGCTGCGGCGCCGGACCGCCGGATACATTGCGCCGCATAACGCAGCTTTCAAGGCTGATGGCGCTATAGACATCATCGTCAAACTTGTCGCAAAAGGACTTATAATCGCTTATAGGCATGCTCTCCAGCGTCAGGCCGTTTTCTATGCAGTGGGCAACTATTTCGCTCACTATTTTATACGCGTCCCTAAAGGGGAGTCCCTTCTCCACTAAGTAATCCGCGCAGTCGGTTGCATTTATAAATCCGCCGGATGCCGCTTTTCGCATATTGTCCGGCAGCACCTTCATAGTCGATATCATCGGCGCAAATACTGCAAGACTCATTTTCACGGTATCGACAGCGTCGAACACCGCTTCCTTATCCTCCTGCATGTCCTTGTTATAGGCAAGCGGCAAGCCCTTCACAGCCGTAAGCATTGCCGTTAAATCGCCGAACACCCTGCCCGATTTTCCGCGCACAAGCTCCGCCATATCCGGATTTTTCTTCTGCGGCATTATACTTGAGCCGGTGGAATAAGCATCGTCCAGCTCAATAAACTTAAACTCCCACGAGCACCAGAGTATTATCTCCTCGCTAAAGCGAGATAAATGCACCATTACAAGCGACAGGCATGATATAAGCTCAATTATAAAATCCCTGTCGGATACGCCGTCAAGGCTGTTGGCGGTTATGCCGTTCATGCCGAGAAGCTCTGCTGCATACTCCCTGTCGAGGTCGTAAGTAGTCGTAGCAAGCGCGCCGCTGCCCAGCGGAGATACATTCATACGCTTTATGCAGTCGTGCAGTCTATCAATATCACGCAGCAGCATCTGAGCATACGCCATTAAGTGATGGCCGAAAGTAATCGGCTGCGCACGCTGCATGTGCGTATATCCGGGCATAACATATTCCTTACACTCATCTGCTTTATCGCACAACGTGGCAGCAAGAGCTTTTATTCCAGAAATAATTTGGTTTGCCTCATCGCGCAGATAAAGCCTTATATCAAGCGCAACCTGATCGTTGCGGCTGCGCGCCGTGTGCAGGCGTTTTCCGGCGTCGCCTATACGAGAAGTAAGCTCTCCTTCTACAAAGCTGTGTATATCCTCTGCGTCCGACGATATTTCCAGCTTTCCCGCTTCGATATCTGCAAGTATGCTTTCAAGCCCATTTACTATCGCTTCGCAGTCGCCGGTAGTTATTATTCCCTGCTTGCCGAGCATCCGTGCATGCGCTATAGAACCATTAATATCCTGTTTATACATACGGCTGTCAAAAGATATCGACGAATTAAAATCATCGGCCTGTTTGTCTAACGCTTTATGAAAATTTGAGGCCCACAGCTTCATATTTTATCTCTCCTGTAAATCTGTAAGTTGCGCCGGCAAGAAAGCGTTTATGCTATTATATCCGGCATAAATACGCCGTCGCGGCGCTGTATTTAAAGTTTTATTTGATGTGTATGCAGCCGAATATCGGCCTTAGCCCAAGCATTTTACCATTCAATCGCTATGCCCGCACCGCTGCTAAGCGGCGCGGGCCTTTCATGCGCTAAAAATCGATATTTCATATACCTCCGTCATGCTTTGCTGTTTTAGCAATCCGGAGACATGGCTATATTACATCGGTATAATTATTTGCCGCCTTCAGCACGCTTTTTGTCGAGCATCGCCTTTACCTTTATTGGCAGGCCGAAGAGATTTATAAATCCGGCAGCGTCGGCCTGATTATAGACCTCGTCCTCACCGAAAGTCGCTATTTCCTCATCGTAAAGTGAATACGGCGATGTTACTCCCGCGCATATAATGTTGCCCTTGTAAAGCTTCAGCTTTACATCGCCCGTCACCGTCTGCTGTGTGCTGTCGGCAAAGGCCGAAAGCGCCTCTCTTAACGGAGTATACCATTTGCCGTCATATACCAAATCTGCAAAGGTTATGGCGAGCTTATCTTTTTCGTGCATAGTGTCCTTGTCAAGGCACAGAGTTTCAAGTATCCTGTGCGCCTCATAAAGTATCGTGCCGCCCGGAGTCTCATAAACGCCGCGTGACTTCATACCGACAAGCCTATTTTCTACTATATCCGCAAGGCCTATGCCGTTTTCGCCGCCGAGCTTGTTAAGCTTCTCTATTATTTCAACCGAGCCGGTCTTAACGCCGTCCAGCGCTACTGGTATGCCCTTCTCAAATGAAATTGTAACATATGTCGCCTTGTCCGGCGCTTTCTCCGGCGATACTCCCATTTCAAGTATCTTGTCATACATCGGCTCATTCGCCGGGTCCTCAAGGTCAAGGCCCTCATGCGAAAGATGCCACAAATTTTTGTCCTTTGAATAATTCGTCTCACGGGTTATCGAGAGCGGTATGTTTCTTGCCTCTGCGTAATCTATTTCTTCATCTCTTGATTTTATGTCCCAAATTCTCCACGGAGCAATTATCTCCATCTCCGGTGCAAAGGCCTTTATTGTAAGCTCAAACCTGACCTGGTCGTTGCCCTTGCCGGTGCAGCCGTGGACTATTGCGTCGGCACCCTCCGCCTTTGCTATCTCTACTATTCTCTTAGCTATTACCGGGCGCGCGAAAGATGTGCCCAAAAGATATTTGCCCTCATACACCGCGTCAAATTTAAGCGTCGGCCATATGCATTCTTCAACAAATTCCTTTTTCAAATCTTCAATATACAGCTTGGAAGCACCCGTCTTAAGCGCTTTCTCCTCAAGGCCGCTCAGCTCTGCGCCCTGACCTACGTCCGCTGCGACGGCTATTACCTCGCAGTTGTCGTAATTCTCCTTAAGCCATGGAATTATTATCGATGTGTCCAGCCCGCCGGAATATGCAAGCACTGCCTTCTTTATCTTTTTCATTTATCATCATACCTTTCTGTATTATTTTCTCTCAACATCACTTAGTATACACCTAAAATGCATAAAGTCAAGCAGAGAATGAATATTTATGCATATATTTTTAATTTTTATGCATTTTGACAAACTGTAGAAGATTTATCTGCACTTTTTGTTAAAATGTTAATATAGCCTTTGCCTGCGCGATTTACATTATATGCTACGCGCAGCGCCGTACTACCGGAATTTGCAGATGTATCGCCGCCCATGAAGAAAGCTGGTACGAATTTTCCATTCCGGCTTACATAACAAATGCAGCGCGTGTGCGATATCATTTGGTATACGAATAAAACGCAAATAATTCGAATATTTATGCAAAGCGCATATGCTCAAAGTCAGTAATCAATGATAGTTTGTCCATGCATTAAACTCTGCATTGATTTTGATGTGCTCTAAATTCCCGCACAGCCTAAATCATGGGTGCGGCAGACCCTTGCGGTAAGCGTCCATTATATCTTTAAACACCTCTCCGTTTGACGGCGGCGTCCATGTTATAGCGTTGGCACCGGCTTCTATTGTCTTCTTTATAGATTCCTCCGTCGGGCCGCCGGTAGCCATAATTGCCGCGTCCGGGTGCTTTTCTCTCAGCTTCCGCACAATATCCGCTGTTTTAGATGCGCCTGACACATTGAATATCGCCGCACCGGCTTTAAGACGCGACGATATATCCTCATCTTCCGACACTACCGTAATGACTATTGGAATATCTATCTGCTCTGCCACCTTGCGCAGCGTAATATTGGAAGTCGGCGCATTAAGCACAACGCCTATGGCGCCCTGATGCTCAGCGTGCATAGCTAAATTAAGTACTCTCTTTCCCTGCGTAAGTCCGCCGCCGACGCCGGCAAAAACTGGTATGTCCGACGCCGTCATCACCGCTTGCGTAATTATCGGCTGAGGGGTAAATGGGTAAACCGCTATTACGGCATCTGCGTTCGTATTCCTTATAATGCTTACATCGGTGGAAAACAGCACCGACCTTATCTTTTTTCCAAATATCTTAATGCCGGTACACTCGCGTATAACCTCCGGCACCCTTAACATAAAGCTGCGCAGATTACCTTGAAATTCAGGTATTTTCATGTTATCCACACTATCCCTCCTCAGTCTTCTTGAATTTTTTTCCATTTTATATTATTATAAATGTAATCCACATATAATACAATAAAAATTAGATGACATAAAAGTTAAAAAATTTTAACTTTTTATATTTTTCATCCGCTTATATATGCATATAATCGTTATATTTAATCAGCCAGTTTATTGATTTATTGCCGCGCGGCAGCTTGTTTAGTTATTTTAATAAAAATTTTGAATAATAATAGATTATAAAAATTTTTTAAGTGCATGATAAAGGCTAAATATAATGCCTAAGCACTTGCATCAATTAGATTAATGCAGTGCATTCAAGATTTGCCAGGTCGGCATATCTTGGCAATTAACTTTATTTATTAATTTATTTTTGGAGGCGGTCATAATGTCTTTTAAAGAGGTAAGTATAAAGGATTTAAACGAAAATTTTGTAAAGGATATAGCCGACGAATGGATGCTGGTTACAGCTGGAGATGAAAAGAAGCACAACATGATGACGGCAAGTTGGGGCTTTGTCGGTGAAATGTGGGGTAAGGACGCCGCCGTCACCGTCATACGTCCGCAGCGGTATACTAAAGAATTTATTGACAGCCATGACATGTTTTCGCTAAGTTTTTACGGAAATGATAAAAAGCTGCACGGTATTACCGGCAGCAAGTCGGGCAGAGAAATTGACAAAACTGAGGCAACGGGGCTTACGCCGGTATATAATTACGGTACTGTATATTTTGAGCAGGCGCGGCTTGTTCTCATCTGCCGCAAGCTCTATGTTTCGCGCCTTGACCCTGATAAGTTTATTGACAAGGAAAGTCTTAAATGGTACGAAAGCAAGGATTATCATTATGCTTATGTCGGCGAAATAACTCACACGCTGGTTAAGGAGTAAACAAAGCCTGAATAGCCGCTCTACGCAGAATTTGTGAGGCATAATCAAGCAGCAGATATAGTAAATCACGGCGCATCTCTCATAGCATGTTTACTTAAAATTTCTGCTAACTGAATATCTGAATTTTATAAGGCAAGGTACATACTCGCACTTTGCCTTATTTCTTCTTTGTGGTTTTTATTTTAATCGGGTTATATTATAAATGTGATGTTTATTTTGTCGGTTTATAAATTAATAAAAATGATAAATGCCGCAATACTTTCTAAACAACCTTATGTTTTCATTTTCGACGATATAAATCATCTGTAAGACAATTGCTTAGAATTATACCGGCATAAAAATGCAATATTACCGTCTCTTAATCGATATGAAAAGTCTATGCAATAAATTTTTCGGCTTTTGTCGCCGATGCTATCTTTACCGCGTGCAGTATAAGATTGCAAGGCTTTAATTGCCGTAAGTCCTGCGCAGCAAAGCTTTTACGATTATATAAATAAATTAAATAAAAAAAGAGCGGTAATCATATTAATTCTTATGAAAAATTAGTCTAAGGTTTTGGACGGAAATATGATAAAATTATGTAAAAAGAAATTGGGGTTTTTTATGGAAAAGCAAAAGCTTATAGAGCTTATAAAGCAGGAGAAGAATGAAAAAAATATAAAAATACTTGCGCATACATATCAGTCGCCGGACATTATAGATTTAGCCGACGTAACGGGAGATTCGTATATGCTGGCAAAAGCGGCGCAGAAGCTCGACTGTGAAACGGTATTGATGTGCGGCGTGCGCTTTATGGCGGAAACCGTTAAAATTTTATCACCGGAGAAGAAAGTGCTGCTCTCGGCTGAGGGCGCTACATGTCCTATGGCGCTGCAGATAGAACCGCAGCAGGTTGTCGATTTTAAGAAGGAGCATCCTGACTACACTGTCTGCGCTTACATCAACACCACGGCCGAGTTAAAGGCGGTGTCGGATGTATGTGTGACGTCATCCAGCGCTGTGCGCATAATTGAAAGAATGGACGCTGAAAATATACTGTTTATTCCCGATAAAAATTTGGGGAGATATGTTCAAATGAAGGTGAAGGGCAAAAACTTTGCCTTTTTCGACGGCTGCTGTCCTGTTCATAATTCCATTACGGCCGCCGACGTGATAAACGAAAAAAGCAAGCATCCCGGCGCACTGTTTGCCGTTCATCCCGAGTGCCGGCCGGAAGTCGCCGAGCTGGCTGATTTTGTCGGCTCCACAAGCGCTATAATCGATTATGCGCTTAATACCGACAGCGACGTCATAATCGGCACCGAGCGCGGGGTTGTGGATTATCTTAAAATAAAGCATCCGTCTCGCAATTTTTATCAGCTGCGCGAGGATTTGCTGGTATGCCGCGACATGAAAATGACGACGCTTGAGGAGGTTTACTCCGCAGTCACCGGCAGCGGCGCTGTTATAGAGATGGACGAAAGTTTACGGCTTGCCGCTAAGCGTCCGCTCGACAATATGCTCAAATATGGCGGATAAGTCTGTTGGCCATTTTTCGCTTAAGCTAAATACAAACTGCGCCTATAAATCTGAGATTGTGGCGCATAGCGATTTAATAATCTCTAAGCACTGCTGATTTTAGGCGCAAAATTTTGGTTTTTGCTTTTATTTAGAATTTAATACGCCGTTATTTTCCGCATAAATATATTTTCCGATTTTTTACACATTTGCTGAAAGGAACGGCGGCTTTACACCTCCGAGGGGGAAATAAATATGAAGGACAAATATGATGTAATTATAGCCGGCGGCGGCGTGGCCGGGCTTTATGCCGCCCTTAATCTCGACGACGGCATCAACGCGCTGCTTATTGTAAAGCGCGAGCTTACCCTCTGCAACAGCTCGCTTGCGCAGGGGGGCGTGGCCTCGGTGCTGGATATGGTAAACGACAGCTATGAGCGGCACATAAACGACACAATGATAGCCGGCGGAAATGAAAACAATATCGACGCTGTACGCACCCTCGTTACGGAGGGGCCGTCGGATGTTATGCGGCTTTATAATCTCGGCGTGGACTTTGACAAAGACGGCGACAGGCTGCAGATGACGTTGGAGGGCGGGCACTCTCGGCACCGTATTGTGCATCATAAAGACTCTACCGGAAAAGCGATTGAGGACAAGCTTATTGAAACGGTTAAGCAGAAAAAAAACATCACTATTTTGGAAAACACTCTGCTCTGCTCGCTGCAAAGGGCCAACAGCGGATTTTTTGCAAACATAATGCTGCCGGATGGATATAAAACTATTTCTGCTTCATATGTAATACTCGCCACCGGCGGCATAGGGCGCGTTTATAAATACACCACAAACTCCGCCATTGCTACCGGCGACGGCATTTGCATGGCATATGAGCTGGGCGCGCATATCAAGCATCTCGACTACATTCAGTTTCACCCGACGGCGCTTGCGGCAAACGAGAGAGAGCGCCTGCTCATATCCGAGGCGGTGCGCGGAGAAGGCGCAAAGCTGTTAAACTGTGACGGCAAGCAGTTTATGGACAGATATGACAGCCGTCTGGAGCTTGCCCCGCGCGACGTTGTATCGCGCTCGATTATATTGGAATCGCGGCGCACCGGCAGTGAAAATTTTTATCTTGATATAACGCACAAGGGCGCGGATTTTCTCATTAATCGGTTCCCGATGATATATTCGCGCTGTCTTGAAGAAGGCATAGACATAACAAAGGACTGGATTCCCGTTTTTCCCTGCCAGCACTATCTTATGGGCGGCATAGACGTAGATTTGTACTCACGCACCAGCATAGACCGGCTGTATGCGGCGGGCGAATGCTCGCACACCGGCGTTCACGGGAAAAATAGGCTGGCGTCAAACTCGCTGCTTGAGGCGCTGGTTTTCGGCCGGCGTGCAGCGCAGGACATAAATTCCCGCAGCGGTATGGGAGATGTGTCCGGCAGACCGCTGCCCTTTAAAACCGACGGCGCGCCGCTGCCTACCGGCATGCGTACAACAATCCGGCAGATTATGCAGATGAGCTATTTCGTTATACCGGATATAGACAAGGCCGAGCAGGGACTTAAGCAGATTGAAGAAATGTATTCTCGGCTGCACTCTGGTAAGTTTGCGGTGACTACAGATTTCATTGAAGCTAAAAGCCTTTGCAGTGTTGCCCGCATTATTCTGCGTGATGTTGTAGCTAAGTAAAGATATGTAACTTTACATTATTAACAATGCTTTCAAGGCACAATATTAATAAAAAGCAATGCAAATTTTATATACTTATATTAATTCATATGTAGTTTGCGTGCGATATCTCTGCACACTTTCACTTTTAGTTTTAAATTGTTGAGGTATGGCAAGTAATATAAAGATAAAAAAGAAAGGTTGAATTTTGATGAAGCTTTTGCCATTTTATATTGACGATATAATCGAGAGGGCGCTGATGGAGGATATAAACTACACCGACGCCGCTACCGACTATCTGCTTGACGACGGTATGCAGTCAAAGGCAGTACTTATATCAAAGGACGATGGCGTTTTGTGCGGACTTAACTTTGGGCTGCGCGTATTTGAAAAATTAGACAGTCATATAAATATTATAAAGCATAAAAAGGATGGAGACGTCATAAGCAAGGGCGATTTAATCGCTGAAATAAGCGGCAGCACGACTACGCTGCTTAAGGGCGAGCGCACGGCGCTGAATATAATGCAGCATATGTCAGGCATAGCGACAAAAACGTCGCGGCTTGTAAAGCTTGTTGACGGCACAAAAGCCTCAATATGCGATACCCGCAAGACGCTGCCGGGGCTGCGCGCTCTTCAGAAGTATGCGGTCGTTATGGGCGGCGGCAGAAATCACCGCTTTAATCTCAGCGACGCCGCAATGCTTAAGGACAACCACATTGACGCCTACGGCGGTATTATTCCGGCGGTTGAAGCGCTTCGCAAAAGAGTTGGACATATGATAAAAATAGAGGTGGAAACGCGCAATCTTGACGAGGTGCGTCAGGCTTTAGAGTGCGGCGTCGAGGTCATTATGCTTGATAATATGGACTGCGCGACCATGAGCGAAGCGGTAAAGCTTGGCGGCGGCAAAGCGCTGTTTGAGGCCTCTGGCAATGTTACGGAGGATAATATCCGCGAAGTGGCAAAAAGCGGCGTTGATATTATTTCCGTCGGTGCGCTTACCCATTCTGTTAAGGCGTTTGACATATCCATGCGCATAGCTAAGGACTGAGTTTTGGCGCTTTCCGACCGTTTGCGGCCGATTTTATAATCAGCAGCGCAGAAATGTATAAATGCAGTATTCTCCTGCGGTGTTATAGATTTTATATGCATTTGGCTATAATTAACTTATTTTACCGTTTTGCAGATATCTAACGGTATAATCTCTCTTGCATAATTTAATTGCTCGCAGACGGCAGTAAAAATACTGATGTTTATATCTCAACTATAAGTTGGTAATGAAAGCATTTGCGTCAAATTTTAAAACCATACTAATAAAAAGCACCATTGCTGTTAAAAATATCAGCAATGGTGCTTTTTTATTTTGCTTACAAAACTTTTATTCATTAAATTCCATACTTCATTTATAAATAGCAAGCATAAAAAGGCAGATGCTTATTGCCGCTGCCGCACGGCCGCGGCAAAAATGTGTTTTTAAAGGACGGATTGCATGGATATAAATTCAAATCTGACATTTAAAAAGCCTTTACCGCTACGCCGCAGGCTTGCAAAGGGTCTGGCAAATCTCAGACCGCTTTATAAAGCCGCCATTGTAAATGAAAGCGCAGATGTGTCAGAATGGCTGAGAGACAATTATTATCTTTTGGAGCGTGAGGGCCGAAGCGCACTCAAGTCGCTCAAATTTTCTCCCGCACTGCCGCATAACGATAAAAATATTCCCGAAATATTTCTTTTATGCAAAAAGGCCGTTGGAGAAGATATCGAAGCTGCAATACGGCATGAAATTGAAAGCTCAAATCGTCCAATAACGACGCAGGAATTACAGTCGCTTCCATTTATGCTCAAGGCGTCGCTTGTCGACACCGCCTGCATATGTGCAAAAAACAGAGACGAGTACTCCGCTGAAATGATTGGGCTTGCAATAACGGGACTGAGAAATCTGCCGTCAATGGACTTTGAGCAGATTATAGAAGATTACAGCCAAATAGAAAAAATTTTCTCCCGTGACCCATCGGGTGCATACACCAGAATGGATGAAAAGACAAGGGCCATATACCGCAGCAAGTGTACAGAGCTTGCGCTGCGCAAAAAATGCGACGAAACCCAGGTGGCTGAGCATATAGTAAAGCTCGCGCAGTCTGCATCTAAAGCGAGAGAACGCCACATAGGCTTTTATCTGCTGGAAGACGCCTCATATAAGTCGCGGCGCATACGCGGCAATGTATTTTTGACGCTCAGATTTATAATTCCGCTTATAGTTTCATTGATTATTTCGTGCTTTTCGCATGCTTACTGGCTTATTCCGATAATATACTTCCCCGTCTTTGAAATATGCCGCCCCTTAGTAGATTTCTTCGCCACTAAGGGGGTAAAGCCGACTTATCTGCCGCGCATGGAGCTTGAAGGATGTATTCCCGCCTCAGCGCCTACGCTTGTTACAATATCTACCCTTATTCCCTCACCCGACAAGGCCGGCAGGCTTTATAAAAGACTCGAACAGCTCTACCGCACCAACTGTCAGGGCGAGATAAAATTCTGTGTGCTGTGCGATTTAAAAGAATACGGCCTGCCCAGCAAGCCGGAGGATTCTGTTGCAATAAGCGCTGTAAGCAGAGTTATAAAATCGCTTAATAATAAATATGGCAATAAATTTATACTCGTAATACGTCCCCGCGTCGAGGTTAAGACTCAGAAAGCGTTTGCCGGCTATGAGCGCAAACGCGGCGCTATAACCGAGCTTATAAGATACATCCGCACCGGCGTTTCACACTTTAGAACAATTGAAGGAGACGCCGAATTTCTGCGACGGGTAAAATATATGCTGGCGCTTGATTCCGACACCGAACTGCTTATGGACACTGCGTCGGAAATGGTCGCTGCGGCAATGCATCCGCTTAATACTCCCGTCATATCAGATAGCGGCTGTGTAACAGACGGTTACGGAATAATAGCGCCGAGTGTTGTGACAAGTCTGCAAAGCTCGGCAAGAACTCCTTTTTCCGTCACAATGTCCGGCTCAGGCGGAGTTACCACTTACGATACGGTCTCCGGCGACATTTATCAGGATTTGTACGGGCAAAGCATATTCTCCGGCAAAGGACTTATCGACACCGAGGCTTACTACCGCTGTCTCGATAAGGCTTTTCCCGACGAGCGAATACTCAGCCACGACATACTTGAAGGCAGCTATCTCCGCACGGCCTATATTTCGGATATAGAAATGACGGACGAGTGCCCGTCCGGCGTGCTGCCGTATTTGCAAAGGCTGCACCGCTGGGTAAGGGGCGACTGGCAGAATATTCTCTGGCTGTTTAAAAGAGTACCAAGCAGCAGCGGACGTGCAGTTAATCCCATAAACGGGCTTTCAAAGCACATGCTTTTTGATAATCTGCGCCGCTCGGCAACGCCTCCTTTTGCACTGCTGTGTCTTTTGCTCACCTTTTTTGTGCCATCGCATGCTACGCTGCTTACCGTCACCGCGCTGCTCTCTGCCGCGGCGCCGGGAATTTTTGCCGCTTTAAGGTCGCTTATCGGTGGCGGAGTACAGATGCTGTCGCGCAAATACTACTCCCGCGTAATGCCGTCGGCGCTTGAAGCGCTTGCCGGCGCTCTGATTGAAAGCATTATACTCGTACAAACCGCACTCATTTCTCTAAGCGCGATATGCTCCGCGCTTTACCGGCAGTTTGTTTCGCATCGAAATCTCCTGCAGTGGACTACAGCGGCCGATGCCGAGGGCGGCAGCGGATTTTTAAGCTCGCTTGTGTTTTCCCTTCCGGCGATTATATTCGGCGTGCTTTTATTCTTCGTAAACGACTCTTTCACGCGGCTTATGGCTTGCTTTGCCATAATCAGCCCGCTTATTATATATTTTACATCCATTAAACGGAAGCATGAAGCAGTGCAGATAGACAGCAGCGAGCGCGACACGGTAAAGGCATGGACGGCGTCTATGTGGAGATTTTACGACGAACTGGCGTCAGAACAGGATAATTTTCTCCCGCCGGATAATATACAGGAATCTCCTCTCCATGCCGTGGCACACAGGACGTCGCCCACCAATATAGGGCTTATGCTGCTGTGCACTCTCGCCGCCCGCGATTTTGGCTTTATAGATACCGAGCACATGTGTGTAAGAATAGAAAAAGCGCTGTGCAGTATTGAAAAGCTCGAAAAATGGAACGGAAACCTACTCAACTGGTACGACACAAAAACGCTTAAACCGCTTAGTCCGAGGTTTGTTTCTACGGTCGATTCCGGCAACTTTGCCTGCTGCATGTCTGCGCTGAGTGAAGGGCTTAAGGAATATATGTCTGAGTCGTCTAAAATTTCGCAGATAATCGACAGGCTTGAGAAACTTATAGATGAAACCGACCTTTCTCCGTTTTATAATAAGCGGCGCAAGCTGTTCCATATAGGCTACGATTTAGAAGCAGACAAGCTTTCCGGCTCATACTATGATTTGCTCATGAGCGAGGCGAGAATGACAAGCTATTTTGCCATTGCATCGCGTCAGGTGAGCAAAAAGCACTGGGGATATCTCGGCCGCACGCTTGCAAAGCAGGGCGGGTACACCGGCCCTGTTTCATGGACGGGTACTATGTTTGAATATTTTATGCCGCAGCTGCTGCTCCCAGCTTACGAGAATTCGCTGGGCTTTGAGGCGCTGCGCTTCTGCATACACTGTCAGCGCAGCCGCGCGCGGGCAAAGGGAGCGCCGTGGGGGTGCTCTGAAAGCGCCTTTTACGCATTTGATTCTCACTATAATTATCAGTACAAAGCCCACGGCGTACAGAAGCTCGGCCTTAAGCGCGGGCTTAATCAGGAATATGTCGTCTCTCCATATTCCACTTTTCTCACACTGCCCACAATACCTCAGGCTTCTATTAAAAATCTGCTGAGGCTTGAAGAAATGGGCATGACGGGAAGATACGGATTTTATGAGGCGGCGGATTTCACAAAATCCCGAGCCGGCAGCGGCGGATATTCAATAGTGCGCTGTTATATGGCGCATCACATAGGAATGAGCATTTTAGCTTCCTGCAACGCCCTCTACGATAATATTATGCAGAAACGGTTTATGAACAGCCGGAATATGCTGGCCGCTAAAGAACTGCTTGAAGAAAAAATTCCTGCCGGCGCGGCTGTATTTGACGATATAGTGGAACCGGAAGTACCCCAAAAGCCAGGGCGCATGAGCGGTGAAGCCGAAATAATCGATGATATAAATATTGCAGAGCCTAAAATGCACCTTCTTTCCAACGGACAGTATACGCTTGCCGTAACGGACAGCGGCTGCGGCGTCTCCTTTTCTCAGGGCGCCGACATATACCGCCGCAGCAGCGATATTTTGCGCCGGCCGCTTGGTCTATTTGCCGTCGTTGAGACTAAAAACGGCGCTTTCTCCATTACCCGTGCGCCGGACTATTTCTCCGACGCCGAATATTCGGCGCAGTTTGCCGCATCTCATGCCGCGTTTTACGCGTCAAAATACGGCTTAGACGCCGGCATGATGATATGTCTGCACCCGAACATGCCATGCGAAGAGCGCAAATTTATTGTAAAAAACAGCAGCTCATTTTCACAAAATGCATCGCTGCTGCTGTATTTCGAGCCGTGTCTCTCAACGCCTGAGGACGACTCGGCACACCCCGCTTTTTCGCGCCTGTTTATTAGATGCAAATATCTAAAAGAGCTCAACATTATCACAATGGAGCGCCGTTCCCGCAAGGGCGAGCCGGTGCTGCACGCCGCCGCCGGATTTATCGAGAATATTCCCTTTGAACACAGCTTTGACCGCGAGAAGGTTATTAAGCGTCCGTTTGGAGCCGCTTCTCTGATATCTAATAAACCCGTTTTAAACGGCGACGGCGGAGTACCCGACCCATGCGTCGCGGCAAGAGTAAAAATGAATATTCCTCCCAAATCGCAAAAGCAGTTCACTTTTGTCATAACCTGCGCCGCAACACAGGATGAAGCTATATCGCATCTTATAACCTGCCGGCGGCAGGGAGCGCTTTCTTCTCAAAAAGCGGCCGCCTCGCCGCTGTTTGACGGAGGCCTGTCCTCGCGCATATGCGCATCTATTCTTCCAAAGCTGTTTTATCCGGTAAAGTCAAAGGGGCAAGCGGATAAATATCCTGTAAATGGGGGAATATCCACCTTGTGGTCGGCGGGAGTGTCAGGTGATTTTCCCATCATCTTGATAGAGTTAAAAAGCGCCGACGACGTAAGCAAATGGGAGCCGTATATAAATCTGCATTCAAAAATGCGGCTGTGCGGAATTAAATTTGACTTATGCATACTCTTCAGCGAGGGCGGAGACTACATGCGCTCGGTCTCATCCGCGCTGTATGATATGGTGCGGCTCTGCGGCAGTGAGGAACTGCTTGGGCAAAAGGGCGGCATATATTGCCTTGACGCCTTAAAGATAAGCCCCGAAGCAATATCCGCCATAAAAGCGGCGGCAAGCTACGTTGCGCCGCAAAATATAACAGCCGCAAGGGGAAGCACTGTTAAATATAATCCAATAGAAATTCTGCCCGCCTCAAGGCCGGCAAAGCCGCTGCCAAGCGGTATAGAAATAGTCGGCGGTGTTTTTAGCGATAGCGATAAGGATAGCTCCTTTACTGTCGCGGCCACGCCGGAGCTCCCATGGTGTCAGGTGCTTGCTAACGAAAATTTCGGCACGCTGCTCTCCGATATTTCACTCGGTTATACATGGGCAAAAAATTCACGTGAAAACAAGCTTACGCCATGGTTTAACGACACCCGCACCGATAACCGAGGCGAAATGCTTATCGCCCGAATAGATGGAAAATATTACGATTTGATATGGGGCTCCCGCGTCACCTATACGCGTGACTCTGCGCTTTATGAGGGTAGTATAGGCGGCATAGACTATTCTGTAAAGGTAACTGTGCCAAAGCAGGATATGACAAAGGTGATAGAAGTCAACTACAGCCGCCCTGAAGGCATTGAAACGGCATATTACACCGAGCCGATACTCGGCGTAAGCGGTACTGCCGTAAAAAGCTTAAGCTTTTCTTTTGAAGAAGAAGTGCTTAATATACACAACGGCTTTAATACTGCCTCGCCGGGATATATGTGTCTTTCGGCCTTTGGCGGCCCTGTAAATTATGTGTGCGAAAAAAAAGACTTCCTCTCCGGCAGGTGGGATGTCGGCCAAACTGCTTCACCGTCTAATCCGTGCGGCGCAGTAATAGTAAAGCAAAGCAGCACGCATATCGTATTTACCATGTCTTTTTCTGAAACGCCGGGCTATAAATATGATATTTATTTGGCGCCGGAAGAAAAGGCCAAAGACATCACCGACATTAAGATAAACACAAGCAACAAGCTGCTTAACTGCCTTATAAACACATGGCTGCCGTCGCAGATAGAGCAGTCGAGAATAATGGGACGCACCGCCTTTTACCAGTGCGGCGGAGCTTTCGGCTTCCGCGACCAGCTTCAGGACGTGTGCGCGCAGATGATTTGGGACCCGTCCTCGGCAAAAGAGCATATACTCCGCTGCTGCGCCCACCAGTTTGAAGAGGGAGATGTTCTGCATTGGTGGCATCCGCTGAGCACCGGCGACGCAGGAGTTCGGACCCGCGGCTCCGACGACATGCTCTTTTTGCCATATACTGTTTACGAATATATCGACCGCACGGCCGATACTGGCATACTGCACAATTTTGTGCCGTTTATTAAAGGAGAGCCTCTTTCAGAAAATGAGCAGGAGCGCTACTTTGTTCCGCAGATATCAGATGTGTCCGGCACGGTTTACGAGCACTGCCTGCGCGCTGTATCGACAATAAAGCTCGGCGCACACGGGCTCCCGCTGATAGGCGCTTTCGACTGGAACGACGGTTTCTCCAAGGTTGGCATAAAGGGTCATGGCGAGAGCGTATGGCTGGCTCAGTTTGCGGCTATTGTATGCGAGCGGACAGCATCGCTTGCCATGCAGGAAAAGCAAAACGACACCGCCCGCAAGCTGCTTGAACAGGCGGCGCAGCTTAAGGAAAATGTGGATAAACACGCTTGGAACGGCAGCTGGTATCTGCGCGCCTTTTACGACGATGGACGACCCTTAGGCGCCGCAGAAAATTCTGAATGCAAAATAGATATACTCCCCCAGGCCTTTTCCGCTATTGCAGGAATGCAGGATGTGTCTCGGCGCAAATCAGCGATAGACTCCGCGCTCAAAATGCTTGTCGATAAAGACGCCGGAATAGTGCGGCTGTTTACCCCGCCCTTTGACTACGACGACCCCGGCTATATACGCGGTTATCCGCCGGGAGTGCGGGAAAACGGCGGTCAATATACACACGGCGCCGTATGGTTTGCCATAGCTCTTCTTAAAGAGGGACGCGCCGATGAGGCCTATTCTCTGCTGCGTATGATGTCGCCGGCGGAGAAATACCTTGACAAGCGTGGCGCAGAGATATATAAAACCGAGCCATACGCCATAACTGCCGACGTATACGGCTGCCCCGAGGCTCCCGGCCGCGGCGGCTGGAGTCTTTATACCGGCGCCGCGTCATGGTATTATCGCGCTGTGCTCTGCTATATGCTCGGCATAAACATCCGCGGCAATAATGTATATATAAATCCATGCCTGCCGTCGGATTTGCCCGAGTTTAATGCAAAAATTTTCTCGCGCGGCACCCTTATCTCACTTTCGGTCAAAGCCGGAGAGGAATATAAAATAATTGTTGACGGAGAAGAAAGCATGGATATAGTTTTAGACGGCAAAAATCATGATGTTGTTGTAATAACCGACAACAAAGGCAGCAGACAATAATAAATATACTCTGTTTTGTCATGATTATATCCGCCGTACTTTCCGGCTGCACAGACCACAATATCTATATTAGCGCCTGTCGGCGCAGCCCGTCTTGCCTCTTATATCTATGTCGTTATAGATACGGTGCCAATTTAAGTCAGTAATTTTAAGCCTGCCGCGCCGCGGTATACTCATTGGTATTCACAATATAGTTCAAAATCTTTGTAAGCCCATCAAGCGTCGGCACACAGTGGGAGTTTAGCCAATTTAAATACAAGTTATTGCTCGCTTGATTTTCTGCTGTAAGCCGATTTGAAGGCCTCTTTCCTTTTCTTGCAGATTAAAAAATATTGCTGCCTTGAAAGTGCTTTTGTCTGTGCAATATAAGCTTAGGACTTGATGAGTATATTTTAAAATTACGACTGTTTAACTGCCGTGTAAATCGATAATTGCTTAATTAAGCTAAATTTATGATAAAAATAAAAGTGGTTAAAACGTATGGCGGTAAAAGGATATATATGCTATAATTGTAACTGTGTAATGTGTAAATTTTGGTAATGTATTTTTTACCGCATAATTTTTCGCTGGCCCGCACTTGTTCGAGACGTAGTAAATACTGATATTTCCCTGCCTTTTCCTAAGAGCTTTTAGGCGGCGGGCCAAGCTTTACTTAAAATTTATTTTATAAAAGAAAAGAGGTTTTTGCATATGGCAGTAAATACAACTGATATTTCGGCCGGCGTAACGGGGCGATATATTCCAGCTCAGCAGTTTAAAACGTCGAGAATTACCGTCCAGCTTCTTACGCCGCTTAATCTTAAAACAGTAAGCCGCAACGCCATGCTTCCCTTTATACTTACACGCGCATGCAAGGCTTATCCCGATTTAAAGTCGCTTAATTCAAAGCTTGCTTCTCTTTACGGCGCTGCGCTTATGGCTGATGTTTCAAAAATAGGCAATATGCATTCGCTTACATTTACAATATCGTCTATAAACGATAAATACGCGCTGGATAATTCAGCGGTGGCTGGAGAATGTGCCAAGCTGCTTATAAGCATGCTGTTTAATCCTCTGCTTGACGGCGCAAGATTTAATGAAAAGCTTTTTGAAAGCGAAAAGCGTCTGTTTTTGGAGAGAATTGACGGTGAAATAAATGAAAAGCGGCGTTACGCCATCTCCCGCGCGGAAAATATCATGTGCGAAACGGAGCCGTTCGGCATTTCCAAATACGGGCCGCGCGCCATGGCACAGGGACTTACCTCCGGCGAGCTTTATTTGGCATGGGAGGAGCTGCTTAAAACCGCAATAATAAACATCAACTTCATAGGCCAGGGCGACCCCGCACCAGTATATGACGCTTTTAAAAAAGCCATTTCATCTATTGAAAGGCGGCCGCTTGCTGCCGTCGACCAGTCGGTCAGCTCTGAAATAAGCGGGAAAAGCGTGACGGAGCGCATGGCGGTTACGCAAAGCAAGCTGGTAATGGGCTTTAAGTCTGATATAACCTGCAAATCTGAGCTTTACATGCCGGCGGTCGTTTTCTGCGACTTATACGGAGGAAGCCCCCATTCAAAGCTTTTTCAAAATGTTCGTGAAAAGCTCAGCCTGTGCTATTACTGCGCGGCACGATATAACCGCAGCAACGGCATAATTTTAGTCGATTCAGGTATACAGGAGGAAAAGGCTGAGCAGGCAAGGTCCGAGATTATAAAACAGCTCGACGAAATAAAGAGCGGCAACGTTTTAGACGACGAACTCAGCGCTTCAAAGGCCGCCCTTACCGACAGCGCAAAATCTGTAAACGATTCGCAGTATGCACTGGATGCATGGTACAGTCAGCGCAGCCTTGACGGCGATATTGTATCTCCCCAGCAGTTTGCCGAGATGCTAGGCAATGTCACTAAGCAGCAGATAATAGAAGTATCAAAGCATTTTAACTTGGACACCACTTATCTGCTTGCGCCAAACGGAGGTAACAGCGATGAATAATGCAGAAAAGCAAATATTTGAAAATAAAAAGATAAACGAGCAATTTGTGATGTATCATCACCCATCCGGATGCAATGTATATATATGCGAAAAGCCTGAATATTCATCCGTATATGCCTGCTTTGGCACAAAATACGGCTCGGTGGACAATAAATTCCGCATAAAAGGCGAGCCGGAATTTACCGAAGTCCCTGAAGGCATAGCGCACTTTTTAGAGCACAAAATGTTTGAAAAGGAATATGGTGATGTTTTCTCACTGTATGCAAAAACCGGCGCATCTGCAAACGCTTACACAAGCTTTGACCGCACCAATTATCTTTTCAGCTGCACAGATAATTTTAAAGAGTCCTTTGACATTCTTTTAAAATTTGTGCAGGAGCCGTATTTTACCAAGGAGTCGGTGGAAAAGGAGCAAGGCATCATCGGTCAGGAAATTGAGATGTACCTCGATTCTCCCGGCAGCCGCCTGCTTTTTAATCTGCTTGCCGCAATGTACAAAAATCACCCTGTGCGCATAGATATTCCCGGCACGGTGGAATCGATAAGCCATATTGATTATAAGCTGCTTTACAAATGCTATAATACATTTTATAATTTAAACAATATGTTTATCTGCGTCGCGGGAAATATAAATGCGGACGATATTATAGCGCAGGTCAACGCAAATTTAAAGGACGCTTCACCTGTACAGATAGAGCGCGGTTCTTTTGACGAGCCGCAGGAAATAGTGGACAGCTATGTTGAGCAAAAATTAGCCGTATCGCTGCCCATGTTTGCGATAGGATATAAAGAAAGCTGCGGTTCTGAGCGCAGGACGCTTAAAGACAAAATATACACCTCGCTGCTGATGGAGACGATAGCCGGCGAGTCGTCTCCGCTTTACAAGCGGCTGTTTGAAGCCGGACTTATAAATGATAAATTCGGCGCCGACATACTCGACGGGTATGGCTATTTCGCCTCTATTTTTGAGGGAGAATCCAGTAACCCGCGTGCGGTGCTGGATGCGATTAATGAAGAAATATCACGCGCACGCAGAGACGGCATCGATGCAGAAGAGTTTGAACGGGCGCGCAGGCGATATTACGGCCGTCTGGTCATGCGCTTCAATGCAGTAGACGATATTGCTGAAATGCTTGTCCAGTGTGCCATAAGCGACACATTGCTTTATGACGACATAGAAATCTGCGCCGCTGCGACCGTCGATGACATTAACAAGCATCTTAAATCAGTGCTTAATACGGACAACTGCTCACTTTCCGTCATACTTCCCGCCGGCGAATAATTCTTTGCTTTACTTCTTACGCTTGCGGATCTTTTCCGGCAAAAATAAGTTTTTCCGCCTATGCATGGCGTGATGCAGGATGCTGCATTGCAGTATTTGCATCCTTTTGTAAAATATTAGAATAAATATAACATCTATAAGGGCATAATAAAAAGTAACAGCACATGCTTAAAGGATATTTTTATGCCCTTATAAAAATCAGGGAGGTAAAATATGTCCCAGGATATTTTTAACGTGACGATTTTCGGCCTAAATCTTGAAATTAACCGTGTAGCTTTCCAAATCGGCGATTTTAAGATATACTGGTACGGTGTGCTGATAATGCTGGGCGTTGTGCTGGCGTTTGTATATGCGCTGCTTAATTCAAAGCGCTTTGGCATAGACAACAACCGCATGCTTGATGTAGTTATTGTAGCACTGCCGGTTGCTCTTATATGCGCGAGGCTCTATTTTTGCATATTCTACGGCAATATAACGGAATTTTTCAATATACGCTCCGGCGGGCTGGCGATATACGGCGGAATAATAGGTGCATTTTTAGCTGGAGTAATAATGTGCAAAATACGCAAGGTAGACGTTTTGTCGATGTTCGACCTCGCCTCCTTAGGTTTTTTAATAGGACAGGCCATTGGACGGTGGGGCAATTTCTTTAATCAGGAGGCATTCGGCAGCGAGATAACCTGGAGCACATGGTTTGGCATGAGCAGCGAAAACACCGGCGGAAAGCTGGTACACCCCTGCTTTTTATATGAATCTCTTTGGTGCATACTCGGATTTATATTATTACATATCCTGTCAAAGCACAGGAAATTTAAGGGGGAGATATTTTTGTCATATGCAGCATGGTACGGCTTTGGCCGATTCTTTATTGAGGGGCTTCGCACCGACAGCCTGATGCTCAACATCCCAATGCTCGGCAGCTTCAGGGTTTCGCAGCTTGTGGCGGCGCTTTCATTTGTGGCCGCGGCAGCTTTACTGGTAGTTTTGTTTATTAAAAGCAAAAAGGGACATCTGCCAAAATTCCTTATGCCGGACAATGCATTGGCCGGCGACGGGATTAGCGACGACGATGTAAGTACCGACAGCTCAGATGCCGCCGTCGAGGAACCGGCAAATGTAACTCTTGACAGCGACGAAAACGGCGCGCCGTCCGACAGCTATATTAATAATTCTGAAAGCATCGGCGATGATTTATCATCGGCGGAGTACAATGAAATATTAGATGAAATACGAAATGAAAATGTAGTCACCGATGGAGAATATATGAGCGAAAACAAAGGCGACGCGCCTTTAGATGGCGTCAGCGAATATAAAAGCTACGACTCGGACATGACCGGAAAAACCGACGGTGGATCAGAGAATGGCGCTGACGGCTCAAACAGCTAAATAGTAAAATAACTACCGCCAAGTTGACGGCTTGAGTTGACCCTATAACGGATATTACCGGAAAGTCTCTCAGGCCGCACCTATTTCATTTCACATGTATCACTTGCCTCACAGCCGGTAGCTTGGCAGATGCCGTTCTAACGCAGCTGTCCATTGTTAAGATTTTGCTGTTGCAGCTTGCTTTGCTCGATTGCATTAGCTAAACTTTTATTTGATACCTCAACCGGCTAATTTGGCGTTTTTCCTAACCAATAAACTTATAACCGATATATTGTGTGATTGACCACGATATATCGGTTATAAACTTAAGAAATAAAACTATTATAGAAAGACGGAGATGTAAACAATGGCTAAAATAATGGACGGAAAGCTCGTATCAGAGTACATACGCGGAAAAATAAAGGATGAAGCTGCATCACTTAAGGCGCGGAATATAGTACCCGGGCTCGCTGTTATACTTGTGGGCGACGACCCAGCTTCAAAAATTTATGTAAACAACAAGAAAAAGGCGTGCGAACAGCTTGGATTTTATTCAGAAGAGCATTTACTTCCAGCAGATATAAGCCAGGAAGATTTAATGGCAATAGTGCAGAGCTTAAATGTCAGAAGTGATATAAATGGTATATTATGTCAACTTCCTCTCCCCTCTCATCTTGATGTTGCGCCGGTAATCGAGGCCATAAATCCGCTTAAAGACGTTGACGCTTTTCATCCGGTAAATGTCGGCCGCATAATGACGGGCGATTTTAAGTTTTTGCCATGCACGCCGGCGGGAGTAATGGAAATGATAGAATACTACGGCATAGACGTCGACGGCAAGAGCTGCTGCGTAATCGGGCGTTCAGACATAGTAGGCAAGCCTATGTCTATGCTGATGCTGCATAAAAATGCGACGGTAACCATATGCCACAGCCACACTAAAAATCTTAATGAAATATGCCGCGCAGCAGATATAATTGTCGCCGCCATCGGCCGTCCGCGCTTTGTAACGGCGGACATGGTAAAGCCGGGCGCAGTGGTTATAGACGTCGGAATAAACCGGCTGGAAACAGGAAAAATCTGCGGAGATGTAGACTTTGACAGTGTAGAGCCTATTGCATCCTACATAACTCCGGTACCGGGCGGTGTCGGACCGATGACCATAACAATGCTTATGAAAAATACTCTCACAGCCGCTAAAATTCAGAATTTACTCGATAAATAAATTCAGCAAATTTTATATACAAATATCAGTTAATGATTTCAGCGAGCCAGATTAATGAATATCTGCAAAAACAGCAACATCAGAATAAAAAGCTTTTATAAAAGCTATAAAAGCGACATATTTAAAAGCCAGCGTCTAAAAGCGCTGGCTTTTTTCATAACAAGCATTTTTAATATGTGTATAAATCTGGGCAAAGCCAAAATTGAGTTTTTGTTCTATATTTGTTTTTACATGTTTATCGTATAACTTTCAAATCCACTCTTATCAGCAAAGTTACCGCAGCTAAAGCATAAAATAAACTAAAATTTACAGATGTATATTGCAAAACGGTTTATTTCACATTTTTGTCAAAACTCGGATTAAAAGCATAGAAATTCTTTGAATCCAGCTTTTCCTGAGCAAGTCTAAGTCCTTCGCCAAATCTCTGATAGTGCACTATTTCGCGCTGACGTAAAAATCTTATTGGGTCGATAACGTCCGGGTCATCGCATAATCTTAAAATATTGTCATAAGTGGTTCTGGCTTTTTGTTCCGCAGCAAGGTTTTCATGCAAATCAGTAATACCGTCATTCTTCGGCTTCTTGCTGACGCTGATCTGTAATGTGTGCTTCATGGCACTTACCTCACTTTCCGGAAGGGATGTTGTTTTGTCCTTCCGCTGTTAAACAGAAAAGGGACACCGAAATTGAGGGTGTCCCTTGAGAAAAATCAGAGAAGTTTTTTCAGCTTCTTCTGAGCCGATTCGATGGACTCCTTGACGCTGTTGAACGCAGCCTTTTCTGAACGGGCAATCTCTGCGATGCTCATGCCGTCCTCGAACTTTTCAAACCTGCGCCTCTGCACGGGCGTGAGCCGCGAGAGCATGGCCTTGCGCTCCTTGGCGGCTTCTTTCCGCATAAGTGCCTCTTCCGGGTTGTCATCAACGGAGAAGTAGTCCTTGTCCTCGTAGGTCATGTCATCGAGCGAGAATGCCGTGTGGTAGCGGTGGCGCTCGTTGTTGGCGTGTTCCTCACGCCTGGAATCCAGGATGACGGTACCGATCTCGTCCGAGACCTCGACCTCCGTCACCTCGCCGGTAGCGAATTTGTACTTGATAATCATTAGAAAACCTCCATTCGTGTTGGGAATGGAGGCTTCTCGCTGGTCAGCTGCAAAAAGGTAATAGAAATCTAACCGCAGTCCTGTAGGAGTTTCCTCCATTCCGGGATTGCAGCTTCCTTATCCAGTAGGCAGCTGTTTTTATTAAATTATCCTGTCATCCGCACTGGATCATCCGGGCCAATGGATGTACCGATGCCAGGTTAGCCTTGGGGGAATGTTCTTGCCGTGGTCTTATCGCCGCAAATAAATCCTTTATGACCGAAAAATGTCCACAACGCGAACGTCTGATTTGACAAACGGACACTTTTATGCTATAATTCATATAGCGTGTTTTGCGCCCGGCGTCGCATCGTCCCCAACGCTGATGTCATTATAAAAAATGGGGTATTCGGATTTGGGGATGGTTTGGTACACCGTGGTTCACCGTGGTACAAAATCCGAGAAAGGATGAGGAGTATTCGTGGAGTTTAAGGATTTCTTTTCAATGATGAAAAATCGAATATCTGATGGCTTGGATGTGCCACGCTTCTTTCGGGATTTGGTTGCGATGATCACTGAAGTTACCGAGGATGGATGGGATACGCCAAAAGACCCATCATCAAAGCTGACAAAAGAAAACACGCTCCGCACGTATGCAAAGCGTGATATTTCAAAGAAGTTTGCACAGAGTATTGTCTACAAATTATCGCCGGAGATGTTCATTGAATCTCTTGAATCAAGACCCAAGGCGGTCTTAGCCTTGCTTGCGGATGATTATAAAAGCTATGACCCGACCGCTACGGTAGGCAATATCGCTGAAAAGCTGGCAGATTGCTTCGTGGAGATTATTCGCAGGGCAGCTGGGCTTGTTCAAAAAACGGAACTCGAACGGCAGAAGCTGATGCAGCAGGCATTTGAACTGAAGAGCAAGTACGGCGATTATTTGCGGGATGAGGCTGACAACATTTGTGCTTTTCCTGGCTGCGGCAGACTGCTATCCACCGCAGATAGCGGACGAGTAGCATATACCTATGAGGTGGTGCTCATAGATAAAAATAAAGAGCCGAAAGTAGATAACCTACTGGCTCTTTGTCCGATGTGTCATGCGACCTATTCTATTGATGATAGCAAGAAGCTGTGCAAGGAACTACAGGGTGTCAAAAAGATATTGATTGCACATAAACAGAGTATGCGCCTCTTGGACGGAATGCCGCTTGAAAAGGAAATAATAGGTGTCATCTCGAAAATCAAGAATCTGAAAGAAAAAGATTTGCTTGATCCTTCTCTTGATCCGAAGGATATACGGGAGAAACTTGTCCCGGATGACAACCTCGCATTGTTCAATACCGTAAAAGGATATGTTGATACCTACTATGTCACGCTGAAGGAAATCATAACCAATGCCGACAAACGCGGAGAAATAGACTATGACGAAGTACAGGATCAGATGAAGGCCATCTACAAACGCCTGAAGAAGGCAAAGAAAACGAATGTCGAGATTTTCAACGAGATATCAGAAAAGGTACATAAGGTCAGCCTGCAAGAGGACATTTACTGTCAGATCGTAGTGGCGTTTTTTATAGCGAAATGTGAGGTGTACGATGCAATTACCAAATAAGCTATATTCCTATAAAAACAGCACCTTATCGCTTATACCGATAGTGCTGGATGAGATAAAAAATGGCCCAGTGGCGGTTAAAGTTTTGTATGAGCGGGTAAAGCCGTCATTGAAAGATGCTACGGATTTTATCTCTGTTATGGATTGCCTGTATGCGCTGAGAGCAGCTGATCTAAACGATGAAGGCGAGGTGTTCATATGCTTATAGAAATGAAATCGCCTGCCTTTAAAAAGCAAGGCGAGGAACGGCCTCCGATTCATTTTAAGGAGGGCTTGAATGTTGTTCTCGGCAAGGAAGACGGTGCCATGTCTATCGGCAAGTCATCATCCTTGCTTGCTATTGATTTTGTCTTTGGAGGAGACACCTACATCAAAAGCGATGGCGTGAAAAAAGAGGGGCATCATACAATCTTCTTTGCTTTTGAGTTTGACGGAGAGAAGTTCTATTTTGCCAGAAATACGGGCGACAGTAACACTATTTTTATTTGTGATAAGAATTACGAATTGACCGGCGGACAGTATACCAAGGACGAATATACGACATGGCTCAAAGGAAAATACCATCTTGATTTTGTTGGTCTTTCTTTCCGCATTGCACTGAGCAGCTTCTTCAGAATATACGGAAAGAAAAACACGGATGAGCTTAATCCGCTTCAAGGCATCCCCGGTCAGAATATGGACAAGTCGATATCATCCATAGTGGCTTTGTTTGATCGCTTCAAAGACATCGAGGAGTTCAAGGCTAATGTGACAGAACACAAACGGAAACTGGATGCCTACAAAGAGGCACGGAGATATCAGTTCATTTCAGACCTCGTAGGCGGACAGAAAAAGTATGAGGAGAACCTTGCGATTATTCGAGACCTGGAACTGCAGCTTGCTACGCTTATGGAAGAAGCTGAAAAAGGCCATTCTGAAGAGGAAATTGAACTAAACAAGAAAAAAGCGGCTTTAACGAATGAAAAGCTGACCATAGAGAATGTCATACATTCCAAGGAAATGAAGCTACGTCTGGTGAGCATGAGTCTGGAATATGGACTGTACCCTACTGAGGCGGACATGACAGCTTTGCAGGAGTTCTTCCCTGGTGTTAACTTGCGGAAACTGTACGAAGTCGAACGCTATCACCAGAAACTTGCCAAGATACTGGATGCGCAGTTTACAGATGAGAAAACAGCAATCGAGGGAGAAATAACTGGTCTTAGACAGCAGCTCGATGGGATCAATGCTCAAATAAAGGAACTTGGCTTTGTTGGCAATATTTCAAGAGAATTTCTTGACAGGCACTCGGCTCTTAAAGCCGAGATTGATGCCCTTAAAAACCAGAACCAGGCATTCCTTACACAGAACGAGTTGCAGGCGGCAAAGGCGAATGCCGATGCAATACTGAAGCGCAGCATTGAGGACATTCTCCAGGAAATCGAGGATACACTGAACGCAAAGATGAAGGAGTTTAACGATTCCCTGTTTACTACCAAGAAGAAACCGCCTCATGTACACTTCAATGCCTATAACAGCTACAAATTTGAAACTCCCGATAATACCGGAACTGGTTCAAATTTCAAAGGTATGATTGTTTACGACCTTGCTGTTCTGTTCACAACTGCGCTACCTGCACTTGCCCACGATTCTTTGCTGTTTAAGAATCTCGGAAAAGATGTTGAAGACGGAATCTTCCGTATATACAACAGTACAAAGAAGCAGATATTTATTGCTTACGACAAACAGAGCGATTGCAGACCTGAAACCCAGAAGATTCTTGAAGATAATTGTGTATTGAGACTGTCAACTAATAACTGTGAACTATATGGAAGGTCATGGGACACGGAGGAATAAAACAAAATGAAGATGAGTTATAACAAGCTGTGGAAGTTACTGATTGATAAGCAGATGAAAAAGTCTGATCTGCGGAAAAAAGCAGGAATCAGCTCTTCTTCACTCGCCAAGCTCACCAAAGACGAGAATGTAACCACAGAGGTTCTTTCAAAAATCTGTCAGGAACTGAAATGCGATGTTGCTGACATTATGGAATTCGTTCCAGACCCGAGTCCGGAAACACCGGACGGGATAAGCGAAGGAGAAAAAGAGCCTTCCGAATGAAATCAAAGAATGACGAGGAAACTATATGCCAAAGATAGATGCGCAATATAGCTACAATTTCATCGACCTCTTTGCGGGTGCCGGAGGGCTTTCGGAAGGGTTTCTTCAGGCTGGATTCAAGCCTGTCGCGCATGTCGAAATGAATGAATTTGCGGCTAAAACGCTTGAAACGAGAAGTGCCTATTATTACCTGAAAGGTACTGACAATCTCGGTTTATATAAAAAGTATGTGTCCGGGAAAATCTCCCGCGACGATTTTATGAAGCAGATTCCTGCTTCCATAACAAAAACTATCATCAATGAAACGATGTCGGACGAGACGCTCCCGGCAATCTTCAAAACCATTGATGGAATAATGAAAATACGAGGCATCACAAAAATTGATGTCATTGTAGGCGGTCCGCCCTGTCAGGCATATTCTTTGGTGGGCAGAGCGCAAAGTAGTCACATGGAAGTGCCGATGGAGGAAGACCCTCGTAACTACTTGTACAAACTGTATGCGCGTTTCTTAAAACGCTATCAGCCTCGTATGTTCGTTTTCGAGAATGTCACGGGTATTGAATCGGCCAATGGCGGAGCTACCTGGAAGAACATTCAGAAATACTTAAAACGAGTGGGCTACGAAATTGAATGCCGTGAGCAGAATGCCCACACCTTTGGCGTACTCCAAAACAGACGCCGAATGATTATCGTAGGATGGTTAAAGAAAAGCGGTCTGAAATATCCCGATTTTCTTGAGATCAAAACGGACGCTATAGTAAATGACCTCTTCGCTGATTTGCCAAAGCTGCATCCAGGCGAGAGTTCCGATAAATACGCAAAAACAAAAGCCACAAGCTATGTCACGGAATCAGGGATACGGACGAAGGATGATGTGCTGACCCACCACAACTGCCGCCCGAATATAGATCGGGATATCAAGATTTACAGGCGAGCTGTTGAGTTGTGGAATGACGGTCATAAACGCCTGAATTACAATGACCTCCCGGATGAATTGAAAACTCATAAGAACAGGCATTCATTTACGGACAGGTTCAAAGTTGTCGAGGGCGATGAATCGTGCTGCCATACTATTTTGGCGCACCTTTCAAAGGACGGTCATTATTTCATTCATCCTGACATTGACCAGAACAGATCAATTACCGTCCGCGAGGCGGCAAGAATACAGTCCTTCCCGGACAGCTATTTCTTTGAGGGACCACGCACATCTCAATTCGTCCAGATTGGAAATGCTGTGCCTCCGATGATGGCCAAAGGGATAGCGATAGGTATTTTTGAGCAACTGTATAAAGGAGATTCAGATGGAAGGTAACCTGCTGCTTGAACAATTCAGCAGATATAAAAAGCTGGAACTTGAGGCTTCTCCGTTCCACTTCCTTTTGGATGCAAATATTGAATTGAATCCCCATCAGATCAATGCGTTCTGCGCTGCTATCCAGGCGTTGAAAACAGGCGGCATTGTTTTGGCAGATGAGGTTGGTCTTGGAAAGACCATCGAAGCCGGACTTGTGCTGAAATATGTTCTTGAGTCCGGCGCAAAGCGTGTCTTGATTGCGCTTCCGGCATCCTTGAGAAAACAGTGGGAACTGGAACTTGAGGATAAGTTCGGCTTGGAGTCGGTGATACTTGACAGGCTGACTGTGGAAAAAGATAGTTCTGACTGGCGCAAGAGGCTCACTGATAATAAATCTGTCCGAATTGTTCTTACCTCCTATGATTATTCATCCAAGCTGATGAAACGGTTCCCGGAGGTGAAGTGGGATTTCATCATTATCGATGAGGCGCATAATCTGAGAAACGTGTTTCATGGTACCAAAAGGGCAAAGAATCTGTATGAACTGTCAAAGGGCATACCGAAAATTCTGCTGACCGCTACGCCTCTTCAGAATTCTCTGACAGACCTTCATGGACTGGTTTCCTTTATCGACCAGCGGATTTTCGGCAGTGAGAAGGTCTTTAACAAACGCTACATCGAGGGACAGGATTACTCTGACCTTAAGCGTGAGCTTTCGCCGGTTCTTTATCGGACACTCCGCAAAGATGTGGCAAAGTACATGAATTTCAAAAAGAGAACCTGCAAAACGGTGGATTTCACCCTGTCGCAGGATGAGATTGAATTATACCAGCGGGTAAACGACTTTTTGAAGCGTGAGCTGTTGTATTCCATACCGACCTCAAACCGAGGGCTGATCATCCTTGTTATCAGAAAGCTGCTTGCTTCTTCGAGTTTCGCTTTGATAGAAACTTTTGAAATTCTGAAGAACAGACTCGAAAAGCTATACGAGGGCAGCAAGTCTGCAAATGCACAGGAAGGCTTCGACCTTTTCTGGAGCTATGTGGAGGATGAGATTGATGAGTCGGGATTTGAGGAGACTGAGGATGAAGATACCATTGTTCAGAAACAGTTCATCCAGGCCGAACTCAATGAGGTGAATATCATCATTGATGTGGCAAAGCGCATCAAGACAAACGCAAAGGTCAATGCGCTGAAGACTGCCATACAGATTGCATTCGACTACCAGCAGGAACAAGGAATCCCGCAGAAGGTAGTAATCTTCACGGAATCAAAACGTACACAGAAGTACATAGCCGCAGAGCTTCGTAAGACAGGATTCGAGGACGAGGATATTCTCCTTTTCAATGGTGATTTTGACGACACCATGACGAAGGAAATATACAAGGCATGGCAGGTCAAGAACTTCGGTAAAGCGAACTACGGGCGTAGCGTGGAATATAAACACGCCATTGTGGATTACTTCCGCAATAACGCAAAGATACTGATCTGTACGGATGCAGGTTCCGAAGGTCTGAACCTTCAGTTCTGCAACACGGCAATCAACTACGACCTGCCGTGGAACCCGATGAAGATTGAGCAGCGTATTGGCCGTTGTCACCGTTACGGACAGGAACATGACGTTGTGGCAATCAATCTGTTGAATACGCAGAATGCCGCCGACCAGCGTGTTTACGATATTCTCTCAAAGAAGTTTGAACTATTCGAAGGTGTCTTCGGTGCATCGGATATCGCTCTTGGCGCATTGGAGTCAGGCACAAGTTTTGAAAAAATGGTATTGCAGATTTATCAGACCTGCGACACCACGGCGGAGTTTAAGAAAGCCTTTGACAAGCTGGATCGCAAGCTGAACGCAAAGCGAGATAAGAAAGCAAGAGAACTCCGTTCCCTTCTGCTTACCGAAAGCAGCGGTGCAAAAGAACAGGCGCTTGACGCCACAAAGTCTGATATCGCACGGTATCTGCACGATGTGGAATACTGGAGTGCTTTTGACGAGCCAGAGGTTGACGGCGGTCTTCATTACTGGAAGGTCGATAATTGGGGAGAAAAAGTCCTCGGATCGCACGGAATCCTGTTTGTAGGAGCCTTCTGCGATTCCTCGAAACTTCTCTTCCCGGTATTGTTGCTTTGTGACGAAAAGGGAGCCTATATAGACTTTGACGAAGCAGACCTTGTTCCCGAACTGGAACAGATTGACGATATGGATGTGCGCTATTTCACGCCGACAGAATCCGAGATGAAACTCTATCAGCGTGTTTACGACAATCTGACCGCAGAGATGGTTAAACGCTATCAGGAGCAATCAGAATCAATCAAAGCCTATAACCGAAGGAAGATCGAAAACTGGGAGCGTATTCAGATGGAACAGCTGATAGCGATATATCAAGACATGAATGCCGAAATCGATGTTCTAAAGGAAGAGGAACGAGCCTCGGATAATTTCTATGAGAAGATAGATATACGAAAAAAGATAACCGAGAAGTCCAAGGCACTTGAAAAGCTGCAGGAGTCCTTTCACGAAAAAGGTACCGGCTTCAAAACCGAGGGTGAACGGGAAATCGCAGAATTTGAAAAACAGTTTGATATTAACCCGATTCTGTTGGTTAACATCGTGCTGAAGTTTTAGGAGAGAACATTATGCAAAAAGTAGGAAGACTTGAACTGACTTGGGTCGGAAAATATGAGGAAGATAGATTTGAGCCACGAATTTTAATAGAAGACAAGGAAAAATCGTATGGCGATGCCTCAAGTGACAATATGCTTATCCACGGGGATAATCTGCTGGCGTTAAAAGCTTTGGAAAGAGATTATACTGGGAAAATCAGGTGCATCTACATCGATCCACCTTACAATACCGGAAATGCTTTTGAACACTATGATGATGACCTTGAGCATTCTATTTGGCTTAATATGCTTTATAAAAGAATCAGGATTTTGCATTCTTTGCTTGCTGAAAACGGTACATTATGGATTAGCATAGATAGTACTGAAGGGCATTACTTGAAGGTTATGTGTGACGAGATATTTGGTAGAAGTAATTTCGTATCAGATATCACATATGAAAAATCAAATGTAACAGGTTTAGGTCAAGGGGGAGCCATCTTCAATACGGGAGAAAAAATCCTCGTATATAAAAAGAATATTCTCGAACTTAATGAGGTTCTTGCCTCCGAAAAACTCTCCAAGAAAACAATGCAGCGTTATAGAAAGTATATCCAGTCGGAGGGGACTAAGGAACTTGTAGAAGAATTTGAATCAGCATCAAACGGTTTGCCAGTGCGAATTTATAAACATACGGATTATGTAATCGGTGATATTTCATTGAAGCAATTTGAAAGTCGTGAAAGTGAAATACGGGCACAATATTACGAGTTCTTCGATACCATATATCGCACATACGTGGTTCAGCAAGAAAACGAATTTCAAAACTCACTTATGTCAAGGATGGAAAAGAATAGTCTTTATTCAGTTGAGTATACGCCAAGCAGAGGTAGAAACGGCGGAAAGGAAACCACACTCTTTTATCATAATGGTGAGCTGTGTGCTTGGCTAAAAGATACAGCTTTCCTTGAGGGGAGAGATGTAGTTAAGACCACGAAGTTATCAAATGTGTGGAAAAATGATGATATTCCGAAGGCGGACTTGGGAAACGAAGGCGGTGTAGCCTTTCCAAGATCGAAGAAGCCTGAAAAGCTAATAGAGAGAATCCTTCTGATGGCAACAAATGAAGGTGATTTGGTTTTAGATAGTTTCCTTGGATCAGGAACAACGGCTGCTGTTGCACACAAGATGAGCAGAAAATACATAGGCATTGAGTTGGGAGATCATTGCTACAGCTTGTGTAAAAAACGTTTAGATAGAGTAATCGATGGTAAGGACAGCAACGGTGTTACAAAACAGTATAACTGGCAAGGTGGAGGCGGATACCACTTCTATGAGTTGGCACCGAGTCTTCTCGTGAAGAATGACAAGCTTCCGATTTATCAGATCAATCCTTCCTACACCTTCGAGATGCTCTGCGAGGCAATCTGTAAGATTGAAGGATTCCGCTATAAGCCCCAGGATGTGTTCCACGGTCATTCTTCGGAGAAACGTTATATTCACATTACTACGGAATTCATTAACGCCGGATATATAAAATCGCTGTCCGCGCGTCTTGCCGAAGGTCAGTCGCTACTGATCTACGGGACAAAGATTCAGTCGGATATGGTATTGCCCGACAACATCGAGGTCAAAAAGATTCCGAAAGACCTTCTGGAAAAATGCGATTTTGAAAGCGAGGTGCAGTAAATGTCAGAGATAGTAAACAGAATCAAATACGCAATGAGCCTAAGGACTCCACAGGAGGAGGCTCTCTCTTACCTCGATGCCATCAGTTCGCATTGTGATTATAAGAAGG
>JAUUSE010000082.1:0-5117 GCA_030842085.1 Bacillota bacterium
ATGTATCTGAGGATGAGATAGAAATAGGTGAAAGGGGCGAATATAAAATCACCGATGAAATGCTTGCAAATGCCATGATGGTGCCAGCATCCATGGAAAGAATAGATATAGGCGACAAAATATCGGAAGCGCCGTTCGGAGTGGAAGATACCAGTGATTTAGAGCTTATATATCCTATGAGTGCCTTGTCGCCCGCATATGAGTATACGATTGGCAAAGTGTATATGACAACCGATGACAGCGAAACGCTCATAAGCAGTGTAAAGAATATAGCGAAAGATTACGGATTGCGGTATGATGACGACTGCTTTGACGATGTAAATAGCCAAGAAGAAAACGAACGCAATTTTATAGTAATAGTAAATGTATTTTCATACGGATTTATAGTGCTTATATCGCTGATAGCTGCTGCAAATGTGTTTAATACAATTTCAACGAACGTGTCGCTGAGACGCCGTGATTTTGCCATGTTGCGCTCAGTTGGCATGACGCGCAAGGGTATGAATCGAATGATGAATTACGAATGTTTACTTTATGGCACCAGAGCGCTGATATTCGGCCTGCCGTTTGCCGTCGCTATAACTTTACTGATTTATTTAGTAGTACAGGACACATATATGGCAAACTTTACATTGCCGTGGCTGCAAATTCTCATAGCAATAATAAGCGTATTTGTCGTGGTAGGCGCTTCTATGGTATACTCTATGCGAAAAATTAAAAGAGACAATCCTATTGACACGCTCAAGAACGAGAATATATAATACTCTTAAATTTATCTATTATTTGGAAAATGTGTGGGTTAAATAGGGGGAGTAAAAAATTGAAAACGTACTATGATGAGGAAGGCGCTCCAAGAGCAGAAAATATTGTATCGCGCGATGACAAAAAGCCGGTGCTGCTTATTGGCGATTCTATAAGGCAGGGATACTGCGCGACGGTAAAGGATTTGCTCAGCGACATTGCTGATGTATATTATCCGGAAGATAACTGCAGGTTTGCACAGTATATAATTGCATCGATATCTTCATATGTAAATTTAGTGCCGGAGCCGGACAAGGTAGAGGTGGTATATTGGAACAGCGGTCAGTGGGATACAGCGCATTTCAGGTATGATGACGAGCCGCTTAATTCCTTAGAGCAGTATGAATATGCAATCGGCCGTGTACAAAAAATACTCAGGCGGGAGTTTAAAAACGCTAAGATAATTTTTGCCACAACAACTCCCATGAATCCTGCGGGAGGCGACATAATGAATCCTCGCACGACAGAGGAGATTATGAAGTACAATAAAGCCGCATCCGATTTGGTGCTGAAGCTCGGCGGCGAGATAGACGATTTATTTAGCCTTATGGAAGACAAAGATGCATCATGGTATAAAGACTATTGCCATTACACTGACGAAGGATTCCGCTATATAGGCAGGCATGTTGCGGATTATTTGAGAAATGTACTTTCAAAGAGCGAATAAGTTTATAGCTTGCTTGCGATAAAAGAAGATTTAGAAATCATTTATGCTTGTAATTAAAGTGTATGTCTTTGCAGGCAAGTAAGAGACATTAAAGTTATTGCAGACTTCTGGATATTGCCCAAAGCGATTTATTATACTGTATCTGTGAAAATATTAGTTTAATAAAAAATTCCCTGCTATCACAGGGGATTTTTTATTTTTGCCTTGAAATAGTGGTTAAACAATTTTCCTGAGTGCAGAAATAAAATTTAAACAAAATTTTATTTAAAGAAAAAAGCTCTTAGAAAACTTTTAAAATGGCCGTTCTTGCCTACTATACTATGTTATCTTTACAGACAAAAGATAGTGTTAAAATTGTTATGATTAAGTAAGTGTCAACTGACAATTCCAAGAGAATAGAAGATTTTAAAAAATATTTTTAATTATACTTTTAAAATGGCTTAAATTAAGCAAAAAGACAAAATGTTAAGAAAGTGTTATGTTTGTTATGCTTTTGTTAAAATTAGCACTCTACCATTGACAGTGCTAATTTTTGAGTTATAATAAAATTGTACCGAAAAAGAGGGCTAAAGACCCAGAGAGGTACAGATAAAAACTAAAAAAGGCAACGAAAACTGCCACCGCGAGAAATACTTCCCACAGTTGCAGAAAATAATTGCATAAGTGATTGGAGGAATGAATTATGTTGCCGAGTATTTTTGGAGAAAATTTATTTGATGAAATGTTTGATGATGCTTTTGAAATGATGCCGTCGTTTGGACGTCGCAACCCGCTATATGGCAGGCATGGCAAAAATCTGATGAAGACGGATGTACGTGAGACAGATGATACTTATGAGTTAGATATAGACATGCCGGGCTTTAAGAAAGATGAAATAAAGGCTCAGGTGGAAAATGGATATCTTACCATAAGTGCTGCAAAAGGTCTAAGCAAGGACGAAAAGGATAAAAAAGGCCGCTATATTCGCAGAGAGCGCTACGCAGGACAATGCAGCAGAAGCTTTTATGTCGGTGACGATGTAAAAGAAAAAGATGTTTCAGCCAAGTTTGAAGATGGAATTCTAAAGCTTTCGATTCCTAAGAAAGAAATGAAAAAGCTACCCGAGAGTCATTCTATTACAATTGAATAATTAAGCAAAAAAGCAGCGGATATTCCGCTGCTTTTTTATTTGCGCTTATGATAACAAATAGACTGTATGGCGATGGATAAAAGTCTTTATATACCTTTTTAAATGGAAACATATAACTAAAAAATTGGGAGCGGTGACAACATTCTTTACCAATATACAGATGGTAAGGACAGAGACGCTATGATAAACCGCGTACAAATTTGATGCCTAAAGTCGGCAGCAGAAACGTTAGGATGCGTATAGGCTGTCAGTTTAGTGACGGATTTTATTTTAGTATAATCCGTATTAGTGCTGAGAAATGAATAAAAAACTTAAGAGCTAAATATAAACAATAAAGATGTAAAGAGATAAAAGAAACATAGTAATATCAAAGTAAGATAAAAAGGCAGAGATACACAGCAGCTAATCTAAACATACACATTGTCTATTAAAACTATATTATTAAGGATACTGTTTTAGAAATGAGTGATGTCCACAATAAGAACGCTTTTTCTATATTTTTTATTTAAATGCTGCAATAAAATTCTTTAGACATTATCACTACCACACCAAATGCCAGACAAGGCGGAAATACGTAGATATTTACTGCATTAAAAAGGCATCAGCATATGAAGTACTACGTCGGAAAATAGACAGTGCTTTTAGAGATAGATTAATTAAACAAACATTTTGGATACTTAGCATGAATGACAATATTTAAAAGGGTTTAAGCGATTTACCCAAGGGCGACATCAAGAATCATCATAATCATAAATCCGCCCATTACGCTTAATGTGCCAATGTTTGAATGCTCGCCGAGATGCGCTTCAGGAATAAGTTCTTCAACAACTACATACATCATGGCCCCTGCCGCAAATGCGAGCATCCATGGCATAAGCGGTTGAATAGAACCGGCAATAAGCACTACTAATACGCCGAAAATAAATTCTACAAGACCGGATAGGCTGCCGTATAGGAAAGACTTTCCCGCCGAAAGTCCTTCCTGCCGGAGCGGAAGAGAAACTGCAGCGCCTTCTGGAAAATTCTGTATTCCCATACCAAGCGCAAGAGCACAGGCCGCGGAAAATGCGGCAGGGTCTCTGCCGTGCTGACCTGCCAAAGCGAAAGAAAGTCCCACGGCCATACCTTCAGGTATGTTGTGAAGCGTCACTGCTAAAATAAGCAATGTAGTCCTTTTAAACGACGAATGAACTCCTTCCGGCTTGCTCGCACCTGGGTGAATATGAGGTAGTATTATATCTAAAAGGAGCAAAAATACAATTCCCAGCAAAAATCCACCTGCTGCTGGAATCCAGCCTATTTTCCCGCTTGATTCCGCCTCTTCAATAGCTGGAATAAGAAGGCTCCAAACCGAAGCGGCAATCATCACTCCAGCAGCAAAGCCCAAAAATACGCGCTGAACAGAAGAACTTATAGATTTCCTGAAAAAGAATACCATAGCTGCGCCTAAGGCGGTCATAATAAAAGTAAATCCTGTACCGCCCGCCGCCCATAGAACTGGCTGCAAAAGCATCACCCCCAATAAAAAATCGGCTGCGATTTGTGTAAGCTGAAAAAATAATACATCACCGTATACTATGAATATAATCATTATATACTGCTTATTATTGTTTTTCCAGATATACATTAACGTCAGCCGCATTTTTTATTTTTATGCAAGTGATTTGCCAAGAGCTACGCATGCCTCCTGGACATCATCGTCGGGCGCTTCGTTGCATATCACGCTTTCACAAGCAAGATTTGCTCCGCAGTCGGCGCAGTCCTTTTCCCATGTGCGCATCCATTCGCCGTCTCCCCAGCCGTAAGAGCCAAAAAGGGCAATTTTCTTACCGTTAAGTTTTGATTTGCAATCGCTGAACATCGGCTCAAATTCGCTGTCTTCAAGCTCCTCTGCGCCCATTGACGGACAGCCGAAAGCAACGGCGTCAAAGCTGTCCATAAGCTCTGAATTAAACTCAGAAGCATTGAACATAGACACATCCGCGCCGCCCTTTTTAGCACCCTCTGCCACTTTGTTGGCCATGGCTTCGGTGTTTCCGGTGCCGCTCCAATATACAACTGCAATTTTGCTCATAGATATTACCTCTTTCTGAAAATTTATAAAATATATGTTAGTCAGCTACAGTGAGCTGCAAAACACTTCTGCCTTTGCTCCACAGTCTGAAGTACATGTCCCGGCATTTTTTATATTTTTTAAAGCACTTTTGCGCCTCCGCCTCGTTGCAGTATACTTTCCAGCATCCGCAGCATTTGCAGTTTCTGCCGCCGTTTACTATAAAGCCTATAACATCGCCTAATGGATAGCCCAAAAAAATTCCAATTTCATGGGGAAAGCCATCGCTTTTCAGGAGACGCTTTTTTAAATCCGATATAGCTATTTCAGCTTCGCAGCTGAAATAACCGCAGCTTTTTAAAAAGCGGGCAGTACCTGGCTTTTTTAAATCGGCCTGCAGGCTTGACATCCTACATACGTAAATTAGGGCGGAGTAATTGCATTTCTTCAAAAGAATCAAAGCTATG
>JAUUSE010000012.1:0-43651 GCA_030842085.1 Bacillota bacterium
TTTCATTTATTAAGTAAATCAGAAAAAATTCACAGCATCAGCCTTAACGGAGATTATTCGAGACCGGCTTGAGACTTAGTTACAACTTTCCCGCCCTGGAACATAATGATGGCATTTGCACCAATGCTGCCCTCGCCTTCCCACTGGTAAGACTCGGTAACAAACTCGTCTCCAAGACCAAGATCGGTATTTGCAAGTTGTTCTCCTTCGCCGCCGATTATTTCGCAAACTTCTTCATAGGTCATGCCTTCATTAATGGAGTTAAACTCTTCCATGCTTATTTTTGAGCCATCAGAAGAGCAAGACACACCAAATGACAAAACCAGGATTAAAGCCGCCAAAAAAGATATCATTTTTTTCATTATTTACCCTCCATAAATTAAACTTTATATTAATAATACTATTTATTTATTCTAATTTCAATATTATTTTGTTAATTTTAAATAAAATAATACTTAAAATAAGATTATATTTATCGAATTTTAAGTTATTATATCTAATTTTTAAATGGAGAGTATAATTAAAAATAAATGTATAGAAAATGTAAAATTATCGAAAAATGTATATTGCAGTATCATAAAAATTTTTTTAAAAGAATTGATTTAATGGGATTTTTATAAAATTTTACTATTTTATCATTGATAAATATATTTCAATTCTGGACGGGCAGTCCGCTTGACAAATATGCTCACAGGACGTATACTAAAACAGGACTGAATAATTCGGTAGGTGAGGCTACCGCAGGGATACGGACTGCTGCCGCGAAGTGGTGGAGACACCATGAGAAGGCCAACAGTTTATGTCGAAATTAAGGCGTAGAACTAATGCAGTTTCATTGCCCTGTGATGCTAAAGCTTGGACGATGGCGCGCAGATTTTGCCCCTTAGTGGGTATATCGTTTGGCTGCGCATGAAGGAAAAAATAATCCTTTGCTGTTGCGAAAGCTTTGGCAAGGGATTTTTTGTTTTGTTAAACAGGCAAAACCGCTGGTTATATTGCAAAAGGAAAAACTTCGGCGTTGCCTTTTAGCAGAGAAGCGTGTTTGACAAGCCGCCTTTTTTTGAGGCGAAAATTTTCTGCAGCTTACTCATACTTAATGATGCCGCAGATGCATGATGCGGCAAATGATTATCTGTTTTTAACGAAGCATATAACTGGCGATGTACGAACATGAATATATTCGCTGCAAACATACAAGAATTATCTTGCTTTAGTAGTGCCGTTATATGTCTCTATTTGTCGGTAGGATTTTGGCAGATATCTGCAATTGTCGGCGGGTATGTATCTGATTGTTGTTCTGAAATCAGCGCCTTGCAGAAATTTCAGCATCTGCTGAGAACTTTTATCGTTTGGTCAATCTGGCGGCATTTGCGCCGAGATTATTGTATGGCTTACATGCATATTCGTTAAAGTTCACATTTTTATGGTAATAGCGGACATTAGCCATAGATTGACAGACTGCAAATCAGGGCAATAATATGTATAGCCTGAGCATAATGACAGAACACGTAGCATTTTAAACCGCAAATTATAAACAGTCCGAAAAATCAGCATTATATAAAAATTTGGAGGTGACGACATGGGCGCAGCCCACAGTGATGATCCCGGCGGGCAAAAGCTTATATTTCTGAATTTGGCGCTGTGTCGTCAATACTTTGGAGATATTTAACGCTTTGCCATTGAGGGTCATGTCTTATCTAATTTAATTAGGGAGGGATAAGTCGATGAACAAGAGAATGGGAAAAGCAAAGACGAAAGCTCTTGCGATTGCAAGAGAGTCTAAGAGAAATCTTTTAAGAGCGGCCGGCTTGAATGAGGCCGAACTGCTTAAGCTGTATGATAATAGTCTCGACGGATACAATGACGATATGGTCGAGGAAATGCGCGAGCAATACGGCGAAAACAAGATGACCAAAATTAAGGGCGACGGCATATTAAAGCAGCTGTTTGGCGCATTTATAAATCCGTTTACGATAGTGCTGCTGGTGCTGGCGGTTATATCATTTATTACCGACTTTCTGTTGGCGGCTAATGGCAGCAAGGACCTTACCACCGTTATAATAGTAGCAATTATGGTGTTTATCAGCGGCATAATGCGCTTTATACAGGAGTCGCGCTCTAATAAATCGGCCGAAAAGCTCAATGAGATGGTGGAGACCACCATACTTGTAAAGCGGAGCGGAGAAGCGCCCAAGGAAATTCCGATAGACGAGCTGGTGGTAGGCGACGTCATATATCTTGCCGCCGGCGACATGGTGCCGGCCGATGTGCGCATCATACGCGCAAAAGACTTGTTTGTAAGCCAGTCGTCACTGACGGGTGAGAGCGAGCCGGTGGAAAAATTCATAGAAAATGGCACTGAAGAGCTGAAAAATCCGCTTGAATGTGTAAACTTGGCCTTTATGGGCAGCAACGTTGTAAGCGGCACGGCGGTCGCAGTGGTTGTGAATATAGGCGATTATACTATATTCGGCTCAATAGCGCATGACATTACCCAGAAAAAGGTGGCAACAAGTTTTGACAGGGGTGTAAACTCCGTGTCATGGTTGCTTATAAGGCTTATGCTTATTATGGCGCCGGTTGTCCTCTTTGTAAATGGATTTACAAAGGGAAATTGGATGGAAGCGGTGCTGTTCGCACTTTCGGTAGCTATAGGCCTTACGCCGGAAATGCTGCCGATGATTATATCTACCAACCTTGCCAAAGGCGCCGTCGCCATGTCGAAAAAGAAGGTAATTGTAAAGGACCTTAACTCTATACAGAACTTTGGCTCTATGGATGTACTCTGCACCGATAAGACAGGCACACTCACGCAGGACAGGGTAATACTTGAATATTCTCTCGATGTTCACGGCAATGAGGATGAACGCGTGCTGAGACACGCATTCTTAAACAGCTATCACCAGACAGGGCTGCGAAATCTTATGGACAACGCCATTATTCAGCACGCCAATGAAAAAGAAATGGTGCATCTGTGGCAGGACTATCACAAGGTCGACGAAATCCCGTTCGATTTTAACCGCCGGCGTATGAGTGTTGTGGTAGAGGATTCGAACGGAAAAAGGCAGCTTATAACCAAAGGCGCGATTGAGGAAATGCTTTCAGTTTGCTCATATGTTGAATATGAGGGCAGTGTAGTGCCGATAACCGACGAGCTTAAGGAAAGCATAAGGACGACGGTAAACGAATACAATGACGACGGTATGCGCGTGCTCGGCATAGCGCAGAAGACAAATCCCTCTCCGGTCGGCGCCTTTTCCGTCGCGGACGAGACGGATATGGTGCTTATGGGGTATTTGGCATTCTTAGACCCGCCGAAGGAAAGCGCCGCCAAGGCGGTAGCCGCGCTTGTAGAGCACGGCGTCGCCGTAAAAATACTCACGGGCGACAACGACGCCGTCGCAAAATGCATATGCCGACAGGTGGGCATAAAAATAGACAATATAATGCTCGGCTCAGACATAGAGGATATGAGCAACGAAGAGCTTGCAAAGCATGTGGAAAGCACGACAATATTTGCAAAGCTTTCTCCGCAGCAGAAGGCGAGAATAGTCGGCGTGCTGCGCCGCAACGGCCACACTGTCGGTTTTATGGGCGACGGTATAAACGACGCTGCCGCAATGAAAGAGGCAGATGTTGGAATATCGGTAGACACGGCGGTGGACATCGCTAAAGAGTCGGCTAATATAATACTTATGGAAAAGGACCTCATGGTGCTGGAAAACGGCGTAATAGAGGGACGCAAAACTTACACTAATATTATAAAATATTTAAAGCTTACGGCCAGCTCAAACTTCGGAAATATATTTGCAGTGCTTGCTGCAAGCATATTTCTGCCGTTTTTACCGATGCTCCCGCTGCAGCTGCTTGTACTCAGCCTTATATATAATATAATCTGCATAGCAATGCCGTGGGACAATGTGGATGAGAGTTATCTTAAAAAACCGCGCGACTGGGATGCGTCGTCTATAAAGAGCTTTATGTTCCGAATAGGTCCGGCGAGCACAATATTCGACATAACGACGTATGTTTTGCTCTTTTTCGTAATATGTCCGCAGCTTTGCGGCGGGCATTACGCTGCGCTGGACGCGGCGGGACAGGCAAAATTTGTCGGGCTGTTTCAAGCAGGCTGGTTTGTCGAGTCGCTCTGGACGCAGACAATGGCGATACACATGGTTCGCTCGCCGAAGCTCCCGTTTATACAGAGCCGCGCTTCGTGGCAAGTGACAATTTTGTCGGTGCTGGGCGTTGCGGCGGGGACTATTGTACCTTATACTCCGCTTGGCGCGGCGCTGGATATGAAGCCGCTTCCGCTTGAATATTATCCTTTCCTTATCGCTACAATACTGCTTTATATGGCGATACTTACCGTTGTCAAAAAGCTGTTTATACGCAAGTTTGGCGAGCTGCTGTAGAGAAAATAGGGAAGACGCCGCAAATGACCGACAATTTTGAAATCAATAGTTTTCATACGCTCAATTGTTTGAGCTTGCTTTTGAGCGGATATGGACGATTGAAACTGCCAGGCCGCGGTGCATTGCCGCACCCAAGACGGCGCAGCGGCTTATCGAGCGTTTCGGCGTGACAGAGGTATAAGACGGATGTTATGTTCAGAAACCCAGAAACCGTTGCAGAAAATACCAGGTCGGGATATGTGTGGCAGCTTGGGCACAGCGGCAGGGAAGATTTCATGCCTGCCGGATTTTGAGCGTTTATATCAGATGCTTTTTACACAATATTTAGACTTGTATTTTTTAAGCTCATTTGCGATAACCATAAAACCATTGTTTTTATATTACTGTTAATACATCAAAAAGCATTCTTCAAACAGCAGAATGCTTTTTGTTAACGCTTAATCACAAATAAAGCTTTGGCATAAGCAGCAAAGATTTCCGTAAAAATCTTAAGCTGAAAGCTGCCGGCAACGTCGGCAGCGTCGCCGTCCTGCACAAGGGCAAGCAATGAGGACGACGGGCATAAATCAAGAGGAAGCGATTTTTCCATTATTTGAGTAATTTGACGGCAATCATCAGCTTTATAGCCTTCGTACACAATGCGTTGAGCTCATTTTTTAGCGATGTGAAATTACGCCAGCATGCCGATAAGGCAGCCGTCTTTAAGGCCGATGATTTTTACATTAACCAGCCGGCCGTGGATATCACTGCTTGATAGAAAACGGACGTCTGCATAATTTGATGTAAGGCCGGAGTAAATATACGCGCTTTTTTCATTGCTGTATAATGATTCATGAGCCGCGCCGATAAAAAATTCAGCCAAGCTGTCCGCATCCTTGCCATCAAGACGACTTTCAGCAAGAACCTCATATGTATTGCCTACCATTTTAGATAGAAAAGCGTCTCTGCTTTCGTGTGTCGCAGCTATCATCAGCCGACTGCGGCGCGCCTTTTCGGCACTTTTTACCTGCTGCTCCATTTCTGCCGCCGGCGTGCCGCCGCGCCGTGAGTATGCAAAGACATGCGCGCTCATAAACCCTATATCTTTTACAAAGCTTAAGGAGTCCTCAAAATCCTGCTTGCTTTCACCCGGAAAACCTACCATTACGTCGGTGGTTATAGAGCAATCGGCAAAGGCGTTTCGGAGCTTTTCGCAAAGCGAGCGGTAAAATGATGTATCATAGTGCCTGTTCATGCGCCTTAGCACCCTGTCGCAGCCGGACTGCAGCGATAGATGAAAATGCGGACAGAGCTTCTCGTTTTGAGCAAGCCGCGATATAAGTGTATCGTCGAAATCATCAGGTTCAAGTGAGCCGAACCGTATTCTTTTTATTCCGCTTATCTTAGATACGCACTCAACTGCATCGCAGATATTCAGGCCGTTTTCTTTTCCAAACGCCGTAAGATTAATGCCGGTAAGCGTTATGTCGCAGTAGCCGTGCTCCGCAAGATATTCAGCTTCATTAGCAATATCGACAAGACTTTTTGAGCGCACGCGCCCCCTCGCTTTTGGAATTATGCAGTAGGTGCAGAACCTGTCGCATCCGTCCTCAATTTTTATATATGCGCGGGTCTTTTCGCCAAATGTGCAGTGCGGCAAAGTCATAAATTTTTCGCCGCTGTTGTGTTCGCTTATCATGATTATTGGTGAGCGCCTATGCATATATTCGTTTATTGCGTCACATAGTTTATTATAATGTGAGTTGCCCAAAATAATATCCGCTTCGCTTAAATCGGCGGCCTTTTCAGGAAAGGCCTGCGGCATGCAGCCCGCCAGCACAATAACAGCGTCAGGATTATTTTGCCTTATTGAGCGCAGATGCTGACGCGATTTTCTGTCGCTTTCAGCGGTTACGGTGCAGGAATTTATTATAATAACGTCGGGAGACTGAGAAAGGGGAACGATTTTGTATCCATTTTGTTTTAGCAGTTGTGCCATAGCACTTGATTCATATTGATTGACCCGGCACCCGAGCGTATATATAGCTGCTTTCATAATTATTCATACTCCTGTGGGAAGAAAATCCGATGTTTTTGCCGCCTTGATTTTTTGCAGTGACTATTATATAATAAGCTGGTGAATTTTACAATACAGTTATAATTTTTACCCAAAAACAGGAGTTGGTTTTTGTGATAGAATTAAAAATCATATTAAAAAATTATGATGACATAGAAGTGTTTTCCGAAGCTATTAAGGACTGCGATTACGATATATTTTTGGTTTCGGGTAACAGTAAGGTAAACGCTAAATCTACGCTGGGCGTATATTGCCTTGATCATTCGAATCCAATGACGCTGCTGGCAAACACCGACAGTGATGATACGCTTGCTGAAAAGCTCGCTCCGTTTATTGAAAGATAGAGGTAAAGACATGGAAGACAAATACAGAGATTCTGTTAGGGAATATCACTTTTCAAACCGGCGGCCGCAGCACAGAAAGGGACGCTCGAACAAAAACAAAATTATACCTATAATTATAATAATATTGCTGCTTATTATAGTTATAATAGGCGCGATACTTTTGGCAAAGGTTATCTCTTCAGATGATAATCCGGCGCCTGTATCCAGCATATCGTCAGAGTCAAGCGTGCAGTCTGACGGCACTGCTGGAGGTGCGCAGTCAGGTACAGACGGCACATCGTCAGTTGCTGATAACACATCCACAACTGCACCGTCATCGACGCCTGAGTCGTCAAACGCTGACGGAATAGATTCGCGCTATGCGGTAGGTGAATCTGATGAGCCATGGAATGAATGGTATTTAAAAATAGTAAGTGTAAAAAGTCCGTTAGAGGACGGCTTTGACCCGCCGCTTTCGACGATTACGCAAACTTATGCTGCGTACAGCAATATGAAATTCGACAGCCGTGCAATCGGCGCTCTTGAGGATATGATAGAAGCTGCTGCAGAGGACGGGGTTACTCTTACGGTAATATCGTCATACCGCACGGTTCAAAGACAGCAGGAGCTGTTTGACGACAAGGTAAGGCGCGTATTGCTGGAAAATCCGTCGCTTTCGAGAGAAGAAGCAGAGGAAAAGGCGGCCACAGAAGTGACGCGTCCGGGAACGGGAGAGCATCATACCGGATTGGCTGTAGACTTTAATCTGGCGGAGTCGTGGTTTGAGGGCACTGTTCAGGATAAATGGCTTAAAGCAAATGCAGAAAAATACGGCTTTGTAAACAGATATCCCAAGGACAAGCAGGATATAACTGGAATAATACCGGAAGCATGGCATTACAGGTTTGTCGGCGCTGAGCATGCAAAGCGCATGAACGAGCTTAACATGTGCCTTGAAGAGTATGTCGACTATTTAAAGGAGGGGAATAAATGAGCAAGACCGGCATGAGCAAAACAGCCTTTATGGCGGTGGGAGCTGTGTTTGCTGCGATGTTTTTTGTCAGCAGCAATATAATACCGCCGGTATATATACTTCCCGGCGTGCCGGTGACTTTTCAGATATTGATTGTCGCGCTGATGGCGGCGGTTTTAGGCACAAAGGGCTCGCTTATTACGCTGGGTGTGGTATATGCTCTGACGCTTGTCGGATTGCCGATGATGTCGGGGTTTGCCGGCGGAGTTGGCGCTTTTGCGCGGCCGTCCGGCGGATTTATAATAGGCTGGGTGTTTCTGGCAATTACGATAGGCCTTTATAAAGATTATATTGAGCCAAGGATGGAGACCTCCAAAACAAAACTTAACAAAGGTACGGCGTTTATAAAATCGGCCGGCTTTATAGCGGCGGGCGTTATAGGATTAATGCTTGACTACGCTTGTGGCGCTGTGAGCATGTCCTTTTATAACGGCACTGGGTTCTTGTTTAACTTCATAGCGAATATAATAGCGTATACTGTGATAGACGCTGCTAAAATTATTATAGCAATGCTTTTCTGCCGCGCCTTTGAGCGGGCTGTCGGGAAAATATCTGCTTTTCACCGCAGGAAAATATAATATTATTTTCAACGGCTATAGATATGTCGGTTTATGCAGGTAGCGGAAATTCAAAAGCATATCAATAACATAAGTCCAAGCAATGCTTATTATTGCATGGCAAATAAATGTTGACATATATTCCTGTGTATGGTAAAATCTATAAGACAATAAAGAAGAATTATGCGTTCTCACCCTTTGGCGCAGGCTTAAAGGGTCAATAGTTTACAAATCCAAGCGGACTTTTTGCGACGTTGTTTTTGGATTGGGTAGAGATTAGGGAGCGCATAATATGTGTTCCTTTTTATTTTTTAGGAGGTGTTTTGAGATAGCTAAAAAGAAAGAAGCCGCCATGAATGAGGAAATAACCGACAAGGAGATAAGGGTAATAGGCGATGACGGCGAACAGCTCGGCATAATGTCGGCGGCGAAAGCGCTGGAGATAGCCTTGTCGAAGGATCTTGATCTTGTAAAGATAGCGCCTCAGGCAACACCGCCGGTCTGCAAGATAATGGACTATGGCAAGTACAGATTTGAGCAGGCCAAGCGTGAAAGGGAAGCCCGCAAGAATCAGAAGGTGGCGGACGTTAAGGAAGTGCGCTTGTCGTTAAATATAGACAAGCACGACTTTGAAACAAAGGCCGGGCATGCGAAGAAATTCCTTGCCGGCGGCGACAAGGTAAAGGTATCTATCCGTTTCAGGGGAAGAGAAATGGGACATCCTGAGATAGGTAATAAAATAATGAAGGATTTTGCCGAGCTTTTGGATGAGTGCGGCGTTATAGAGCGTCAGCCAAAGCTTGACGGACGTCAGATGCTGATGTTTTTGGCGCCAAAATCGGCGAAATAACCTTTAAGGTAAATCAAGGAGGAAACGACAAATGCCCAAGATGAAAACCCACAGCAGTTCAAAGAAGCGTTTTAAGCTCACAAAGAACGGCAAAGTAAAGCGCGCTCACGGCTACAAATCACATATACTCACGAAAAAAAGCCCAAAGCGTAAGAGAAATCTGCGCAAGGGCGGATATGCGACATCTGCAGATATCGGAAGAGCAAAGCGTTTGCTTCGCGTAAAATAATTTTACTTAATACTCGAATAAACGGAGGTATATAGATATGGCTCGTGTAAAGGGCGCGATGATGACTCGTAAAAGAAGGAAGAAGACTCTAAAGCTCGCCAAAGGTTATTTTGGCGCGAAGAGCAGACTGTTTAAGACAGCAAAAGAAGCTGTCATGAAATCAGGACAGTATGCCTATATAGGCCGTCGCCAGAAGAAACGTGATTTCCGCAGACTGTGGATTACACGTATTTCTGCCGCTGCCAAGCTTAACGGCATGAATTATTCTACGTTTATGAACGGACTTAAAAAGTCTGGCATAGAAATAAACCGCAAGATGCTCGCCGAGCTGGCTGTGAGTGATGCAGCCGCATTTACGGCGCTTGCCGAGCAGGCTAAAACAGCTATAAACGGCTAATATGATACGCCCGAGTTAATACTCGGGCGTTATTTTTGTCGCTTTGAGCATGAGAAAATGGTAGAAAGGGAAGCAGGTAAACAAAGGCCTTGGCAAATAAATTAGAAGCAATGGAAAAGAAAAGGACAAATTTTTTACAAGAAAATATAGTAAGAGGAAATACTCAAAAGCCCAAGAAAGGCTGTAAGCCTTAAACAGACAAATATGACTGCTTTGCCCACATCAGAGCGAGACAATAATATTTTTCCATATCCATTTCCGTATCTCTTTCTATGGGTCAGCAAATGCTGACCACTCCTTGGCCCGTGTAAACCGATAGTTTAATGGTGCTTTATATTAAATTAAAAACTAATATTAATATAAATTTATATTTATACTTAATTTATACTCTGTAAAAATTTTACTTGTTGTGTTATTATATACATTGTTGTGTATATTGTTCGTTTTAAACTGATAAAAATATACGGATAATCAAAAGCAAAACGAAAATGTCTTTTTTATCGGCGAACTGGAAAGGAGAGGGCAAAATGCAAATAACATCAAAAATTACCAGCAAAAATAACGATACCGTAAAGCTGTATTCTGCTCTTTCGGCTTCCGCGTCAAAGAGACGCGACCTCCGTCTTTTTGTGATTGAGGGCAGGCGCCTCTGCCGTGAGGCATATCTGTCTGAAATAAAAATAGAGGCGCTGCTTTTTACTCCAGATTTTTATTCAAAGCACAGCTCTTCAGTAGAAGAGCTGGCGGAGAGCGCCGACAATATATATGAAACAACCGAAGATATACTCAAAAAAATATCAGATACAGTAACCCCGCAGGGCGTTGTGTGCATATGCCGCCGTCCGGAGCATGATATACAAAGCATTAAACCAGCGGGATTTTATATAGCATTGGAGAATGTATCCGACCCGTCGAATATAGGCGCTGTTGCCAGAAGTGCAGCGGCGTTTAACTATGACGGAATTATAGTTACAAGAGGCAGCGCAGACGTATATTCACCAAAAGCACTGCGTGCATCTATGGGTGCGCTGCTGCGCTTGCCGGTTATTGAATTCAGCGATATTGAAGAAATTTTAGAGACTTGCCGTAAATCTCGCATAGCATCCTATGCGGGCGTGGTAGCGAGAGACGCCGAAAATATACGGGACGTAGACTTTTCGGGCGGTACGCTTATAATGGTGGGCAACGAAGGACATGGACTAAGTGCTGCTGCCATAAACGGCGCTGAACATAAAATCTTTATACCCATGTCTGCAAAGACCGAATCGTTAAACGCTGCTGCAGCCGCGTCGATAATGATGTGGGAAAGCAGGAGAAAGACGTTGCTCTAAGAGTATTTAGGCTGTATTTGCTTTTTCCCGCACAATGAGTTATGGTTATTGAGCATAAATAAAAATCTCATTTATCAGCAGCTTTAACCGGCGGCAGAAATAGAAGTCTTATTAAAATGACGCGGCTTGTGGGCTGGTTAAATGTATAATATCAGTGCAGTATTAAAAATATCAATTCAGTGTCAATAATAGCTCAAAAGATTTTCTCTTGACAGGAGCGGCAATATATGGATAATAAAATTTATTACATTTGGATGCAGAAGGTACTGGGAGTAGCCAGCAGGAAAGCGCGGGAAGTATTAGACTATTTCGGCTCGGCGGAAAAGTTTGCTGAGTCCGGCGAGAAAGAGTGGAGGCTTTCCGGCCTTTTTAGCCAAAGGGAGATTGCACGTATCAGCAATACTCCTATTGAATATGCAGAGGATGTAATAAATAAGTGCGAAAAAACCGACCAGCAGATAATAACCTGTGATGATGACAGATATCCAGTAAGGCTGACGCGGCTTATTGATGCACCGCTTGTAATCTATGTTTTCGGTACGCTGCCTAACATTGATGATGAGGTAGCGGTGGCGGTAGTAGGCACGAGGTCCGCTACTCCTTATGGGCATAAAACAGCCTTCCGGCTTTCATACAGGCTTGCGGAATGTGGTGCGCTGATTGTAAGCGGCGGCGCACTTGGCATAGATTCTGAGGCTCATCGAGGTGCGCTTCAGGCCGGCGGCCGGACAATAGCTGTGCTGGGTTGCAGCATAGACTATCCTTACCTTTCGGCCAATGCAGAACTTCGCAAAATGATATCCGAGCACGGTGCGCTTATATCAGAATATCCGCCGGGAACTCCGCCGTCAAAGGTAAGCTTTCCAATAAGAAACAGGCTGATATCGGGACTGGCGCTCGGTACGGTAGTAGTTGAAGCGAGCATTAAAAGCGGCTCGCTGATAACGGCCGACCATGCGCTTAATCAGGGCAAAGATGTTTTTGCGGTGCCCGGCAATATAATGTCGTCGGCTTACGCCGGCTCGAACAGGTTGCTGAGTGATGGTGCAAAGCCGGTATTTTCCGCGGCCGACATACTTAGCGAGTATACATCTCAGTATCCGCACAAAATTAATATGGATACAGCCTACACTATAATCGGAGAGGACAGCTTTAACTCTCCGGCTGACGCCGTAGAAGAAGCTGCATTTGAAAGAAACTCAACCGGCGCAGCGGATAATATAAATAGGGGAAGACGAACAAACTCAAACAGCAAATCTGACTATTTAGCTGCTTCAAATAATCGTCAAAAAATAAAATCTGATTATGATAAGAGTAATAACAGCGAAAACAGGGAATATATTAAAAATAACGCAGTAAATATTGAAAGCTTTAGCGAAAACGCCGTTAAGGTATTTGACTTTTTAAATCAGGGAGCGGCGGTTACCGATAAAATAATTGAGAAAACGGGCTTGTCGGCGGCAGAAGTGTTGGCTGCGGTCACTGAGCTTGAACTACTGGGAGCAATAGAAGTGCTTGCCGGCAATATATGCAAAATAAAGTAAAATTAACCTATACAGCGAAAAGGGTGTTTAAATGCGAAAATTACTTATAGTCGAGTCTCCGGCCAAGGCCAAGACGATAAAGAAATATCTCGGCGGAGATTTTGAGGTTACGGCGTCAATGGGTCATGTGCGCGATTTGCCTAAATCTAAGCTTGGCGTGGACATTGAGCATGGATTTGAGCCAAATTATGTTGACATAAAGGGCAAGGAGGAGCTTATAGATAAACTCCGAAATGCGGCGGCAGAGAGCGATGAAGTATATCTCGCAACCGACCCCGACCGCGAGGGCGAGGCAATATCGTGGCACTTGGCGGAAATTCTCGCGCTTGATGAAAAGGCGAAAAACCGCGTCACTTTCAATGAGATAACCAAGTCCGCCGTCAGGGAGGGCATGAAAAATCCACGGTGTATAGACATGGATTTGGTAAACGCCCAGCAGGCGCGGAGAATACTTGACAGGATAGTCGGCTATAAGATAAGCCCGTTTTTGTGGAAGAAGATAAAGCGCGGCCTTTCTGCCGGACGCGTACAGTCGGTTGCCGTCAGGCTCATAGTCGACAGGGAAGAGGAAATAAGGAAATTTAAGCCTAAGGAATATTGGACAATAGACGCAGCGCTCACCCCTCCAGGTAAGAAGAGGGCTTTCATGTCGCATCTTTACAGTAAAGTCGGCGGTAAAAAGCTGAATATTGAAAATGAGCAGCAGGCGGATGAGATACTGTCGGCTGTTAAAGATAAGGACTTTATTGTCACGAAGATTGTAAAGGGCAAGCGTAAAAAGACGCCGGCGCCGCCCTTTATAACGTCGACGCTGCAGCAGGACGCTTCGCGCAGACTCGGCTTTACGGCACAGCGCACAATGAAGTCGGCGCAGCAGCTTTATGAAGGCGTCGACATACAGGGCATGGGCTCCACCGGACTTATAACATATATGAGAACCGACTCGCTGCGCATATCCGACGAGGCGAGACAGGCGGGAAACGAGTATATACTCTCAAAATACGGCAACGATTATCTTCCGGCAAAGCCGCGGTATTATAAGACAAAAAGCGGCGCGCAGGACGCGCACGAGGCAATACGTCCGGCAATGCCGAGCTTAGCTCCGGCGGATGTTAAAGACAGCCTTACATCCGACCAGTATAAAATATATAAGCTTATATGGGAGCGGTTTATTGCAAGCCTTATGGCGGAGTGTATACAGGACACCGTCAAGGCAGACATAACGGCCGGCGATTATTTGTTTAAATCAAGCGGGTTTACCGTCAGGTTCGACGGCTACACCGTGCTTTATGAAGAGAGCAAGGATGAAGAGGATGAAAATTCCGGCGCACTGCCGCCGCTAAGTGAGGGCGACAAGCTCGGCGTTAAGCAGATTGATAAGAATCAGCACTTCACACAGCCGCCGGCAAGATATACTGAAGCGACGCTTATAAAGGCGCTGGAAGAGTATGGCATAGGTCGTCCGAGCACATATGCCCCTATAATTACGACGATACTCAACCGCGAATATATTGAAAGGGACGAAAAGCAGAAAAAGATGCTGAGGCCGACGGTTCTCGGCGAAGTGACCACCAAGCTCATGGAGGAGCAGTTTAAAGATATAGTAGACATTGACTTTACGGCGCACATGGAGACGGAGCTTGACGAGATTGAAGAAGGAAAGCTCGACTGGGTCAAAATGCTTGATAATTTTTACGGCGGTTTCAGCAATACGCTGGAAAACGCTGAAAAGGCCATGGACGGCACGCGCGTTAAAATACCCGATGAGGTGACCGACGTTATATGTGAAAAGTGCGGCCGCAACATGGTAATAAAGAGCGGGCGCTTCGGCAAATTTTTGGCCTGCCCGGGATATCCGGAATGTAAGAACACAAAGCCCATTGTAAAAGAGACTCCGGGATTTTGCCCGGTGTGCGGTGGCAAGATGTTGCAGAAAAAATCGAAAAACGGCCACAAATATTTTGGCTGTGAAAAGTCGCCGGAGTGTAAGTTTATGACATGGGACGAACCGACGGCGGAGGTTTGTCCAAATTGCGGAAAGACGCTGTTCAAGCGCCGCGGCGGGCTTATGGTATGTCTTAACGAGGACTGCGGCTACGAAAAGAAGGCTGAGCGAAAGACACGCGCTAAAAAATCCGCAAAAGAGGCGGATAAATAATGCATATAACAGTAGTAGGCGCGGGTCTTGCCGGATGCGAAGCGGCATGGCGCATAGCCAACAGCGGAATTAAGGCAACGCTTATTGAGCAAAAGCCCGGAATTATGTCCGATGCGCATAAAAGTCCGTTGTTTGCCGAGCTGGTGTGCTCTAATTCTCTAAAAGCGGAGCGTATTGCGACGGCCGCCGGCATGCTTAAAGAAGAGATGCGCCGGCTTAATTCTCTTTGCATAGAAGCAGCGTATACCTGCAAAGTCCCTGCCGGCGGCGCACTGGCGGTGGACAGGGATAAATTTTCACAGTATATCACCGACAAAATAAGGGCGCATAAAAATATTGAGATTATTGAGCGGGAGCAGACGGATATTCCGGACGGTTTGTGTATAATGGCCACTGGCCCGCTTACCTCCGACAAAATGGCTGAGGGCATAAAGACGCTGCTGGGCGAGGAATATCTCAGCTTTTACGATGCTGCGGCGCCGATTGTGACGGCCGACAGCATAGACATGGAAAAGGCGTTTTTCGCCTCGCGCTATGACAGGGGTGTTGGCGACGATTACATAAACTGCCCGTTTGACAAGCAGCAGTATGAAGCTTTTATAGATGCGCTGCTGTCGGCAGAGCGGGCGACAATAAGCGACTTGGACAAGCGCGGCGTATATGAGGGCTGTATGCCTATAGAGGTGCTGGCGTCGCGTGGGCACGACGCACCGCGATTTGGACCAATGAAGCCGGTCGGGCTTGTTAATCCGGCAACGGGACACAGGCCGTGGGCTAATGTCCAGCTAAGGCGGGAAAACAGCGAGGGTACGCTTTATAATATCGTCGGCTTTCAGACCAATTTGAAATTTGGCGAGCAAAAGCGTGTGTTTTCGCTTATACCCGGCCTTGAAAACGCCGAATTTGTGCGGTATGGCGTAATGCACCGCAATACATTTTTAAACTCGCCGAAGCTTCTTGGCTGCGATTTATCTTTAAAAAGATTGCCGCGGCTTTTTTTTGCTGGGCAGATTACAGGCGTTGAAGGATATATGGAATCAGCCGGCAGCGGAATAATTGCGGGAATTAACGCGGTGCGAAGTCTTCAGGGTAAAAGCAGCGTAATTTTTCCGGCGGATACAATGCTTGGCGCGCTTATGCGTCATGTGGGCCGGTCGGAGTCAAAAAACTTTCAGCCAATGGGCGCAAACCTTGGTATTTTGCCGCCGTTGTGTTATACTGTAAAGGATAAGCGTGAGCGGTATGAAGCGATAACAGAGAGAGGCTTGTGCTCGTTTGACAGGTATGCAGCAGATAACGGCGTAAATGCGGATTTAAATCTTTAGGTGTCCAGCCGGCGTGCATATCTGATAAGGGATAGATGCAGCATTTGAGCATATTTGTTAATTGCCGTGCAGGAAAGTTTGACGGGCATGCTGGATAAAAGAAGCCGACCTGTGCCACTTAGCATACAAGCTGATATTTATTAATATCAGCATTTATATGCATAAGTGTGGCATTGGCTATTAAAATGGCGTCGTATGTTGGATTTTTTGTGCTTTTATATGGGCCGTGCCGTACTGCAGGGCTTTATCTTTAAATATATTTACCGCACAGCGGTATAAAAAATATAATGGATGAAAGGGAGACCTTGAAATGAAGGTAATAATAGACGCATTCGGCGGTGACAACGCACCTGAGGAAATAATAAAGGGGTGCGCGGACGCCGTTCTGGAGTATGGTGTTGAGGCGGCGCTGTGCGGCGATGAGGAAAAGATAACTCAAGCTGCGGCGCAAATGAATATAAGCCTTGAAAATATTAAAATAATTCCGGCAGACGGCGTAATAACAATGGAGGACGACCCAAATCTTATAGTAAAGGAGAAAAAGGGCTGTTCTATGGCGGAGGGCATGCGCCGCCTTGCCGACGGGGAGTATGATGCGTTTGTAACGGCCGGAAGCACCGGCGCTGCAGTCATGGGCTCTACCTTTATAGTAAAGCGCATAAAAGGAGTAAAAAGAGCAGCATTGGCTCCCATAATGCCCAGCGCAAAGAAAGGAATAATGGTAATAGACATTGGTGCAAACGCCGAGTGCCGGCCGGAGATGCTGGTTCAATTTGGACTTATGTCGTCAATTTATATGGAGTATGCCGAAAAGGTAAAAAGCCCAAAGGTTGGTCTGCTCAATATAGGCGTGGAGGAAACAAAGGGCACTCCGCTGCAGCTTGAGGCATATCGTATGTTAAAAAAGGCGCCGCTTAACTTTATCGGCAACATAGAAGCAAGAGAGGTACCGTCAGGCAACTGCGACATAATAGTAACCGACGGATTTTCAGGAAACATAGTGCTTAAGCTGACGGAGGGGGTAGCGCTTTATCTTTTCGGCATGGTAAAGAGCGCCTTTAAGACAAACGCTAAAACCAAGCTTGCCGCTGCGCTTATGATGCCTCAGCTAAAGCAGCTTAAAAAGAAAATGGACTATACTGAATACGGCGGCGCACCGCTTATAGGCATATCAAAACCAGTTATTAAGGCGCACGGCAGTTCTGATGCAAATGCGCTTAAAAACGCCGTACGTCAGGCAATTCGCTACAGTGAGAGCGGAGTAATATCTAAAATAGAGGAAATTATGCCAACACTTAACGAGCAGATAAAGGCGGCGCAGTCGGCTCAGTAAATTGCTGCGCCGACCCGGCGATGATTAATTTGTACTGTCTTTGTGGTATGCCGAATTTTTCGCCGCATTGTTTTTTTACGCTTTTTGCTTAGACGGTTTGCATATACTATATTCCATCACAACCGCGCTTACGACGTTTTGAAATATACTTTATGCCGCAGCGCGGTTTGGTAAAAAAGAGCAGCCGTGAAAAGATAATAAAGGCAATTGGGATAGATATATTAGGTTTCATGCATAAAGCTATACAATAATCGCGAGACTAAAAAATATCTGATATTTATAAAGCTTCCATTTAATAGAACAACCAAATTGATAGGACTGATATAATGGATATAGAAAAGAATTTAAAATATACTTTTAAAAATAAGATGCTGCTCAGCACGGCGCTTACCCATTCGTCATATTCAAACGAAAAGAAGAAAGGACTTGAGTCAAACGAACGGCTGGAGTTTTTGGGCGACTCCGTACTGTCTATAATAACGTCGGAGTATTTGTTTAAAGAGTACAGCCATCAGCCTGAGGGCGAACTTACCAAGCTCAGAGCGGCGCTGGTATGCGAAAAGTCGCTGTGTGAAATATCAAAAGCGCTTGGAATAGGCGAGTGCCTCAAATTAGGCCACGGCGAGGAGCATACCGGCGGACGTCAGCGCCCGTCAATATTGGCCGATGCATTTGAGGCAATGCTTGCAGCGATATATCTCGATTCCGGCATGGAAAGCGCCCGCAACTTTGTCCTGCCGTTTATAAAAGAGAAGCTTACGCACATAGACAGCACAAGCTCGCTGGACTATAAAACCACATTGCAGGAGATAATACAGCAGAACCCGGAAGAGCAGCTTGAATATCGGCTTGCCGGCGAATCCGGGCCCGACCACGACAAGCGGTTTGAGGTAGAGGTTTTGCTTAATTCCAACATAATAGGCCGCGGTGAGGGACACAGCAAAAAGGCTGCCGAGCAGGCCGCTGCGAAAGAAGCTTTAAAGCTTATGGGCGAAGTATGAGGCACGCTAATATTTCGATATTTGTGCCGCATGTGGGATGCCGGCACAGGTGCAGCTTCTGCGACCAGAACGCTATCACCGGCATACATTCACTGCCTTCGGAAAGAGATGTGGATGAAGCCGTAGAGCGCGCCGGAGAAATTATGCCGGATGCTGAGATTGCCTTTTTCGGCGGCAGCTTTACGGCTATTGAGCGGGATTATATGCTGACCCTTTTAAGGGCGGCATATAAATATGTAAAATCTGGAAAGGTGCGCGGCATAAGGGTGTCCACGCGTCCTGACGCCATAGACGGCGAGATACTGTTAGTTTTGAGGGATTACGGCGTAACATCAATAGAGCTGGGCGCGCAGTCGATGGACGAGGCAGTACTTGAGGCCAACCGCCGCGGTCATACTCCGGATGACGTAAAAAAGGCGTCTCGGCTCATATCGTCGGCACACTTTGAGCTGGGACTGCAGATGATGACCGGCCTTTATATGTCGGATGACGAAAAGGATGTCGACACGGCTATGTCTATTTGCCGTCTTCATCCTGCCACCGTTAGGATTTATCCGACTATAGTTTTTAAAAATACATATCTCGGCAAGCTTTTTACAGACGGCAAATACATGCCGCAGACATTGGAGGCGGCAGTAAATCTATCTGTTAAACTTATAGACATATTTGAAAAGAACAACATAAAAGTAATACGCACGGGTTTGCATACCATCGATGAGGAAAATTATCTGAGCGGTCCGTGGCACCCGGCGTTTAGAGAGCTATGCGATAATCTGCGATATTATAACAGCGCGCTGGAAAAAATAGAGCAGTCGGGCGGGAGAGAAAGCAGATATGTAATATATACCGCTAAGGGATGCATATCAAAAATGACTGGACAACGCCGCTGCAACATATTAAAATTAAAGAATATGGGTTATGACTGCTGCGTAGAGGAAGCGGACAAGCTTTCCGGCAGCGAAATAGAGGTTTTGCCCTTGAAGTGACGCATTATTAAACTGTGCGCTATAAGCTTTGTGCGCTTAAACAATATGTATTCCTGCAGCGCAGGTTTATAGGCTTTGTAGACGTATATCGACGTATATTTCAATCTGTTTTTATATTGCAAAAATGGCCAAGCCGATATAATACGGTAACTAGACATGCAATTTGTTTACATAATATATAAATTTGAGCGACATTTAAACACTTGTTTGAAAAGATTTTCATTTATATCTAAAATATAAAGTTTACATAAAAAGGAGGGCCGACCGTTTGGTATTAGATTCAATAGAAATAAAGGGATTTAAATCCTTTCCGGATAAAACGCGTCTGAGCTTTAAAAGCGGCATAACGGCGGTTGTAGGGCCGAACGGTTCGGGCAAGAGCAATGTTTCCGACGCAGTGAGGTGGGTGCTTGGCGAGCAGTCGACCAAATCGCTGCGCTCCGGCAAGATGGAAGACGTCATTTTCGGCGGCACGGCGGAGCGCCGGCCGTTGGGCAGTGCTGAGGTTACTCTTGTAATAAATAACACCGACCGCACGCTGCCTTTTGACAATGATTTTGTGCATGTTACTCGCCGATACTACCGCTCGGGTGAGAGCGAATACCGCCTAAACGGCGCGGCGGTCAGGCTTAAGGACATATATGAGCTGTTTATGGACACGGGACTTGGCCGCGACGGATATTCAATCATAGGTCAGGGGCGAATTGACGATATAGTATCCTCAAAATCGTCGCAGCGCCGCGAGATATTTGAGGAGGCGGCGGGCATAACAAAATTCCGCTACCGCAAAAGCGAAGCGGAGAAAAAGCTCAGCGCGGCGGAGGACAATCTGCTGCGCCTGCATGATATATTCTCAGAGCTTAAGGAGCGCATAGGCCCGCTGAAGGAGCAGAGCGAAAAGGCGGCGGAGTTTTTAGCTCTCAGCGAAAGCAAGAAGAGACTCGAGATAGGTCTCTGGCTGCATACGCTTGACGAGTCGCAGCGCTCGGTGAGCGGACAGGAGGAGAAAATAAATCTTGCGCGGGCAGAGCTTGAGCAGCTTGAGCGGGACTTAAGCAAGACGGAAAGAGACATAGAAGAACATACGCTGATTTCGCAGCAGCGCGCGGTGCAGATAGACGAGGTCCGCCGTGAAATATCACAGCTTGAGGAGATGGCGGCAGCGGCCGGCAGCGACGCGGCGGTAAAGAAGAATACAATTTTTCACAATAATGCTACTATAGAGCGACTTAGAGAAAACATTGAATCACTGTCTGGCGACAAGTCGGACCTTGAGCGGCGTATAGCCGCAGCGTCGGAGCAGGCGGAAAAGTACGGCGAAGCGGTAAAAGAAAAGCAGCTGATACTCGATGGGCTTACGGCAGAGTTGGAAGAGCTTATAAACCGCACCTCCGGCTATTCTGATAAAATAGACGATTTAAATAAGCACATGGGTCTGCTTGCGACAGAGCTTTCTCAGCATCGCGTAAGTCTTGCGGTGGCGACGTCGGCGGCGGAAGAGGCAAAACAGCGCATGACGATGCTTGACGGCAGCGCAGCGGATTATGAAGAGCGGGCAAAAGGCCTTGAAAAGGAAAGTAAAGAGCTTTCCGCCGACCTTGACGCCTGCGATGAAAAGATAACGGAGTGCGAAAATTCTCTCAAGGGCTATTCAATGATGCTGGGCATTAAGCAGAAGCAGCGTGATGAAAGGCAGCGTGAGATAGATGCGCTCTCTTCCCAGATAAGCGAGAAAGAGCGTCGCGCAAAAATACTGGCCGATTTGGAAAATAATATGGAGGGCTTTTATAACTCTGTAAAGCTTGTAATGTCGCACAGCCACAATCTGCCGGGAATATTAGGGCCGGTGTCGCGGCTCATAAGCGTTCCGCAGGAGTACGGCCTTGCAATAGAGACGGCGCTGGGCGGCGCTATGCAGAACATAGTAGTGGAAAATGAAAATTCCGCCAAGCAGGCGATAGCGTTTTTAAAGGAAAGACGCGGCGGCAGAGCGACGTTTATGCCGCTTACTTCTGTAAAGGGGACGGTAATGGCGCCGCCGGCAGAGCGCGGAATGCAGGGATATATAGGCACGGCAAATACCCTAATATCCGCCGATGCAAAATATAAGAATATAGTAGATTATCTGCTGGGGCGCACGGTTGTGGCGGATAATTTGGACAATGCCTCCGCCATAGCGAAAAAGGCGGGCTATAAATATAAAATAGTAACGCTGGACGGCCAGCAGATTAATTCCGGCGGCACATATACCGGCGGCTCAATGTCAAAGACGTCGGGGCTCTTAGTGCGAAATAAGAATATCGAGCTGCTCAAAACCGAGGCGGCTGATTTAAAAGAAAAGCTAAACGCTGCTGAGGAGCGATTTAATACCGCGAAGCAGGAGGTCTCAGCCTCACAGGCGGAGATAGTAGCGGCTGAATCAGTGCTTAAAACCGCTAAAGAGGATAAAATAAGGGTTTTGGGCGAAATAAAGCGCGTAAGCGAGCAGCTGGACATGATAAATTCGGCCAAAACATCTGCCGAAGCTGAAAGGCAAAAGCTCAGCCAGCGCATTGAGGAGCAGAAGAGCGAAATATCGGCGGCAGAAGAGAAAATATCAGCGGCGGAAAGCAGCATGTCGGCATTAAACGACGAGCTTGCCTCACTGACAAGCGGCCGCGACGAAATAAAGGGCGAGCACGACACACTAAGCATGCGTATTTCTTCTGCTCGGCTGGAGATAGTCTCCGCACAAAAGGACGAGCAGTCGGCAAAGCTTGAAGCCGACGAGCTAAACAACAGGCTTAAAGGCGCTGATGACAAAAATGAGCAGCTGCTAAGCGAAATATCGGCAATAGAAGAGCAAAACTCTGCCTTAAACAGCGAAATAGAAAAAACAGAGGCAGACATAGATGAAATGCGCAAATCAATAGATGAGCATAAGACGGAGATAGAGCGTTTAAGCCTTCAGCGCGATGAAGCCGAAAGGCATGCAAACGAGCTCCGCGCTGCTGAGCGTACAAGGATATCGGAGAAGGAGCGCGCCGCCGGTGAGGTTATACGCCTTACCGAGAAAAAAGAGGCGCTGCTGCGTGAATATGACGATATAATAGCGAAGCTGTATGACGAGTACGAGCTTACAAAAACCGAAGCGGAGCAGACCGGCATTAAGACGGACGACCCGGCGGCATCAAAACGTCAGCTGTCGGAGGTAAAATCTAAAATTAAAGCGCTGGGTGCGGTGAATGTCGCCGCGGTTGAAGAGTATAAAGAGGTTAAGGAGCGCTATGACTTTTTAGACGTTCAGATAAACGACGCTGAAAAATCGAAAACCGAGCTTAACAAGCTTATAGACAGCCTTACCAAGCAGATGCGCGAGATATTCACCGAGCAGTTCGGCATAATAAACGGGCATTTTAAAAAGATATTTGCCGAGCTTTTCGGCGGCGGCAGCGCCGACTTGCAGCTTACTGAGCCTGACGACGTGCTTCAGAGCGGGATAGACATAATAGTTCAGCCGCCTGGCAAAAATATATCTATAATAGAGCAGCTTTCGGGCGGCGAAAAGGCGCTTATTGCCATATCAATCTATTTTGCGATAATGAAAGTAAATCCTCCGCCGTTCTGCATACTCGACGAGGTGGAAGCGGCGCTGGACGAGGTAAATGTAACACGATTTGCACAGTATCTGCGCAAAATGAGCGGCCGCACGCAGTTTATAGTTATAACCCACCGTCGCGGCACAATGGAGGAAGCCGACGTGCTCTACGGCGTTACCATGCAGGAGAAAGGCATATCCAAGCTGCTGCAGATAAATGCGTCGGAGATTGAAAAAAGCCTTAACATGGCGTAAACGCTGTTCTACTTTATTGAATTTGCAAATTTATCGAAGCGATGTATAAAAACAGACATCGTCGTCGCCAGGCGCCAAGTTCGCTTTGCCAAGATGCGCCGCCGGGCAGTAATGAGATAAAATGGGCTGAAAGGCTCAAATAGGAATAAATAAAAGATGTGGAGGAGTAAAATGGGTCTGTTCAGTAAAATAAGCGGCGGACTTAAAAAGACGAGAGAGTCCTTTGCCGCAAAGCTTAACGACGTGTTCAAATTTTCAAAAATAGACGACGATTTATACGACGAGCTTGAAGAAATACTTGTAACGGCAGATGTGGGAGTTAATACTTCTATGGCGATATGCGACCGCCTGCGCAAGATTGTTAAAGAAGAAAAGATTAAGGAGCCCGACGAAGCGCGCAGCGCACTTAAAAGGGTAATAAGAGAGATACTCGGCGAAACGCCTGAGCTGAATTTAAATACCAAACCATCGCTTATACTGGTTATAGGCGTAAACGGCGTCGGCAAGACAACGACGATTGGAAAACTTGCGTATAATCTTAAGCAGCAGGGCAAAAAGGTTATACTCGGCGCGGCCGATACATTTAGGGCGGCGGCTATAGAGCAGCTGCAGGTGTGGGCCGACCGCGCCGGAGCGGAGATAGTAAAGCACGGCGGCGGCTCCGACCCGGCCGCGGTAGTGTTTGATGCAATATCTGCGGCCAAGTCTCGCGGCAGCGACGTTATAATATGCGATACGGCCGGACGTCTGCATAACAAGAAAAATCTGATGGACGAGCTTACGAAAATATCTAAAGTAGTGTCGCGGGAGCTGCCGGGCGCGGATATTGAAACGCTGCTTGTGCTTGATGCGTCTACTGGGCAAAACGCTGTTAACCAGGCAAGGGAGTTTTCATCGACATCAGCTATTACCGGCATAGTGCTTACAAAGCTTGATGGCACGGCAAAGGGCGGCATAGTGCTGGCGGTAAAAAATGACCTTGGCATACCTGTAAAGCTAATCGGCGTCGGCGAGGGAATAGACGACTTGCAGACCTTTGACGCCGACCAGTTTACAGAAGCGCTGTTTGAAGGCTGATATTAAAGATATAGTATATCGTTTTGCATATATCAAGGATTATAAAAACGCATCTGATTTGCACATCAGGCATGAGATATGAAGCCTATCTTATGGATGCAGCCAAAATTCATTCCGAGGCAAATTTATAAGCCAGCATGATTTTTAAATTAATAGTTCATGCATCTTTTTATTGGCAGCACATGGCTTAAAATATATGCAATGCGTATGCAAAGCTTATGCTCACACAAGGAGCTTAATCGTCAGTTTGGCGCAAATGGAAAAGAAACCTGAAGTTGATTTTCTGCTTTGGTAAATAGAGATTATGGAGAGAGATATGACATTTTTTATAGCGACAAAAAATCGTAAAAAGCTTAACGAAATAATGCGGATATTAAAACCACTGGGGATATCGGCAATATGTGAGGCCGACCTTGACAAGCAGTTGGAAGAGGTAGAGGAGACCGGCACTACATTTGCAGAAAACGCGATGCTGAAAGCGGCGGCCGGCTGCAAGGCCACTGGCCTGCCGACGGTGGCTGATGATTCAGGACTGATGGTAGACTATTTAGGCGGTGCGCCGGGAGTGTATTCGAAACGTTATTCAGGTGGGGACGGCAATGACGAGCGAAATATAGAAAAACTGCTTAAAGCGTTACACGACGTACCGGATGCAGAGCGCACAGCTCATTTTGTAAGTTCAATCTGCGCCGTGTGGCCTGATGGCCGCACACTTCAGGCGGAGGGCAGATGCGATGGCGTTATAGCGCGGTCTCCGTCGGGCAGCGGCGGCTTCGGCTATGACCCGGTGTTTTTGTACGGCGGCGTAAGCTTTGCCGAGCTCAGCGCCGATGAAAAGGACGCCGTAAGCCACAGAGGAAAAGCGCTTAATGAATTTAAAGACAAGCTTGAAAAAATGATGAAGGAGACAGAAAATGCTGACAAGTAAGCAGAGGGCTACGCTCAGGGGAATGGCCAACAGTATAGAGCCGATAGTTCATATAGGAAAAGACGGAATATCAGATGCACTTATAAAGCAGTGTGACGACGCGCTGACGGCGCGTGAGCTGATAAAGCTGAGCGTACTTGAAACAGCGGGCGCATCAGCAAGAGAGTTTGCGGACAGGCTTGCACCAGAGCTTAAATCAGATGTAGTACAGGTAATAGGCCGGAAGATTGTGCTTTATAGGAGAAATAAAAAGGAACCGAAGATAAAAATTTAAAATGAAGTAATAAAAAATAATTAAAAATGAAAGAAAGTTTTGTATATTAATGTAAGTTTTGGAGAAAAAATGAAGGATATAAAAATAGCTTTATTTGGCGGTACATTTGACCCTGTGCATAATGCGCATGTTATGCTTGCAGAACAGATGTATGAAAAAATAAATCCTGACAGGTTTATAATAATGCCAAACAGCGTGCCGTATCACAAAAATCACGATAATCTGACACCCGACACAGACCGTTTAGCCATGTGTCGCATAGCTTTCGACGAAAAATATGAGGTGTCGGAGATGGAGATGCAGCGCGGCGGTCCGACATATACGATAGATACTATAGAAAAGCTGTATTCAGAAAATAAGGATGCGGTTATATATTTGATATGCGGCTCGGACATGTTCTTGACGCTTAAAGCTTGGAAAAGGTATGAGGACTTAATAAGGCAGACGGTAGTGTGTGTAGCACCGCGCCGCGGCAGCGATATTGCCGAGATAGGCAGATATGTAGAAGATATTGAAAGAGACGGCGGCTGCGTAATAATAAGCGATAAAATTTTGCCGAAAATATCATCGACAGAGGTGCGAAATTTGATAATTGCAGGGATTAACGCATCTGATTACGTGCCAAGGGGCGTGTATGAATATATAATGGAAAAGGGCTTGTATAAGCAATAATCAGCCGATAATAACTATTGATGTGAAAATTATATTTCTATTATCAGATTAGAGCAGAGCGGGGTTATAATGAACAAAAAAATAGATTTCAGCATATATGAGAGTGAGATAAAAAATAAGCTTTCGCAAAAAAGATATTATCACTCAATGCAGGTGGCAGCGCAGGCGAGAGCCTTAGCCGAAAAATATGGCGCTGACAAAGATAAGGCATATCTTGCGGGCATGCTGCACGACATAATGAAAGAAGTAAGTTATGAGGATACGCTTAAATATTGTGATGAAAACGGAATAAAGCTGACAAAACTTGAGCGGGACACCTATAAAATACTGCATGGGATAGCAGGAGCCGACTATATAAGACAAAATTGTAACATAAATGATGTTGACATAATAAATTCTGTGAGGTATCATGTAACTGCACGCGCGGGAATGAGTCTGCTTGAAAAAATAATATATTTAGCAGATTTCACATCGAGTGATAGAGATTTTGACGGTGTGGATAATTTGCGCGCCGCTGTGCAAATTAATATAAATGTGGGAATGCAGGCGGCGTTAGCTTTTTCGATTAAAGAATTGCTGGATAAAGGTAATTGTTACATACATCCAAATACAATAGAGGCATATAATGATGTAATGGAAAGCGTGCTGCAAAATCAGGCATAAGGGAGATAGAAATGGCTAAAAGGAATAAAAGCATAAACTTAAGCTCTGCGGGCAAACGGGGTAAAAAGAAGCATAACAAAAAGCTTATTTTGATAAATGTACTTGCTACAATAACATTAATAATATCAGCAATTTCGCTTACAGGCATGTTTTTGCTTGATTATAAACCGCTTCAGGCAATAGATGACAATGAATCGAATAAAGACCTTCCAAGCGTAGTACAAAGCGAGCATAAAGGCGTATCATATTTTCTTGTAATGGGCTTAGACGAAAGTGAGAGCCTTACTGACGTAATAATGGTAGTTTGCTTTGACCATGATAATAACTCAGTGTCTGTACTGCAAATACCGCGTGATACTTTTGTAGGAACTGAAATAAATACTGGTAAGACGGGTAAAGTAAATGCGGTATATGGACATCCGAGAGAAGGCGAGGCAAAAGCAAAAGCATTGATGCGTTGCATAAACCAATATTTTGGGCTGCCAGTAGACCATTATGTAACATTTACGCTTGAGGGCTTTAGGAATGTAGTAGATGCCGTTGGCGGTATTGAGATGACATTAGATCATAGGATGCTTGTGGGAAACTCTGTAAGCGATGAGCACTATTATCTTGGCCCGGGCACTGTTTTACTTGACGGTGAGGATGCCGAAAGTTTTGTTCGTCACCGCAACAGCTATGCTATGGGAGACTTGGGACGAGTAAAAGCTCAGCGAGATTTTGTTATAGCATTTGCCAAAAAGCTTATGAATATGAGTTCGGGAGATATGATTAACGTTGCAAAGACATGTTTTAATGAAGTAACGTGTGATTTATCTATAGGCGATGTGCTTGATTATGTAAATGAGGTAAGAGAGCTTAATTTTGATAATATATCTTTCTATTCTCTGCCAGGCCAAAGCAAGACCACAACGCCAAAAGGACTTAGCCAGAGACTGTCATATTTCTCAATACACAAGAGCGAATATGTAGATTTAATAAATGAGCACTTTTTACCATATTCCGAAAAAGTAACGGTTGACGATTTAAAAATAACTGAGCTGCACAGCAAGTCTGAGTATGAGAGCGGAGCGGATGCATATGAAGGCGGTTCTGTTACACAGATAGAAGGAGAAAATTAACTTTGGTGCCTGCCGCTTTATTTACGGCGGGCATCTTGATAATAATGGAAAAAGCGGGGTAAGGAATAAAAAATATATGGATTCACTGAAAATAATTGAGATAGCCGTAAAGGCGCTTGACAGTAAAAAGGCAAAAGATATAGATGCAATAAAAATAGGCGATTTAACAATAATAGCAGATTATTTTTTAATAGCATCGGGTACATCTTCGACGCAGGTAAAGGCGCTGGCTGACGAGGTGGAGTTTAAATTATCTGAAGCAGGAGTTGAGCCTGACCACATAGAGGGGCGGGCAACCGGCTGGATACTCCTTGATTACGGAAGCGTTGTAGTACACGTATTTCATGAAGAGACGCGCCATTTTTATGATTTGGAGCGTCACTGGTCTGACGGAGAGCATGTTGACATATCCGGCATGCTCACAGAATAAGTTTAATAAAAATTTTCAGCGGCAAAACGATTTTTACGTTTTGCCGCTTTTTTGTCGTTTTGAGCATGCGAAAGTCTTGGTTGAAGCGGGGAGCAGGTAAAAATCCTTGGCAAAAGAATTAGTGAAATTGAGTAGTAAGGCAAAAGACATGAGACGGTTTTGCTCAAGAGGGAAATTACATAAGAGGAAATATTGGCAACCCTAAGAAATGCTACCAGCCTTAAAAAACAGATATGGATGTTTTACCAGCTGCATGGCGAGCTGCGATGATATTTATCAGTACTTTTTCTAAGGTTCAGCAAGTATTGCCCTTTCTGGGACTGTGCATACCATTAGTTTTAATTATTTGCAAAAAATTCTCCTCGCTGTAGCCGGGCGGCAGACGATAAGATTGCGGTATCATTTATCCCGCCGAAAAATGCGGTGCTAACTCAAAGATATGGCGGTGAGTATAATGAAAATTTAGAATAATAAGAAAAAATCAAGTAAAAAACGGGCATTTTCTTGAAATAACTGCGCAAATGGCTCTTTTTTATTTTTAATATATGTAGTATAATATATAGAAAATGTTTTTGTAGACGTAGAATTCGGCATAAGCTTTGTCCATGATAGGAGGAAACAGCTTTGAAATATGATTTTAAAGCAATAGAAAAAAAGTGGCAGGATAAATGGAGAGAGCTCGGCTGCTTTAAGGCGAGCGATAAGGACGGACTTGACAATTTTTATATACTCATAGAATTTCCGTATCCGTCTGGTTACGGACTTCATGTGGGACATGCCCGGCCGTATACGGCGATGGACGTACTGGCGCGCAAGCGTCGGCTGCAGGGGCAGAACGTGATGCTGCCGATGGGCTGGGATGCATTCGGCCTGCCGACGGAAAACTTTGCTATAGCAAATAAAATACATCCTGCAAAGGTAAACGAGAATAACATCAAATTTTTCAAAAGCCAGCTTGAGAATATAGGCTACTCCTTTGACTGGGACCGCGAGATAGACACCACCGACCCCAATTACTACAAATGGACGCAGTGGATATTCTTGCAGATGTTCAAGCACGGGCTCGCCTACAAGGCGGAGATGCCGGTAAACTGGTGCACATCCTGCAAATGCGTGCTTGCGAATGAAGAGGTTGTCGACGGTGTATGCGAGCGCTGCGGCAGCGATGTTGTACAGCGTGAAAAGAGCCAGTGGATGCTGAGAATAACCAAATACGCGCAGCGCCTTATTGACGACCTTGCGCTTGTAGATTTTCCGGAAAAGGTAAAAACTCAGCAAATTAACTGGATAGGCCGCTCCTCCGGCGCTGAAGTTACCTTTAAGACAACCGCCGGCGACGATTTGCTGATATATACCACACGCCCGGATACGCTTTTCGGCGCTACTTACATGGTAATGTCGCCGGAGCACCCGTTTATAGACAAGTGGGCGGACAAGATTGAGAATATGGACGCCGTAAGGGCATATCAGAAGGAGTCAGCGAGGAAGTCCGACTTTGAGCGCACCGAGCTTTCAAAGGACAAGACCGGCGTGCGCATCGAAGGCGTGACGGCGGTAAATCCGGTTAACGGCAAGGAAATACCAATATTTATTTCCGACTATGTACTCATGACATACGGCACAGGCGCTATAATGGCGGTGCCGGCGCATGATACAAGAGACTGGGATTTCGCTAAGAAATTTAATCTGCCTATAATTGAAGTGGTTAAGGGCGGAAACGTAAGCGAGGAGCCATATACCGACTGTGCTGAGGGAATAATGGTAAATTCCGGCATACTCGACGGTATGAGCGTTGAGGACGCTAAAAAGGCTATAATAGAGTATCTGGAAAAGGAAAGCATAGGCCACGCAAAGGTAAATTACAAGCTGCGCGACTGGGTGTTCTCACGTCAGCGCTATTGGGGCGAGCCGATACCGATAATAATATGCGACAAATGCGGTTATGTTCCATTAGACGAGAGCGAGCTGCCGCTTACATTGCCAAATGTGGAATCGTACGAGACGACCGATACGGGGGAATCTCCGCTGTCGAAGATAGATGAGTGGGTAAATGTGAAATGTCCGCACTGCGGCGGACCTGCCAAGCGCGAGACCGATACAATGCCGCAGTGGGCGGGTTCTTCATGGTACTATCTGCGCTACTGCGACCCTCACAACGACAAGGAGCTTGCATCGCGCGAGGCGCTGGAAAAATGGATGCCGGTGGACTGGTACAACGGCGGAATGGAGCATACTACGCTGCATCTGCTTTACAGCCGTTTCTGGCATAAATTCCTGTACGACATAGGCGTAGTAACAACGCTGGAGCCGTATAAAAAGCGCACGAGCCACGGCATGATACTCGGCGAAAACGGTGAGAAGATGTCGAAATCCCGCGGCAATACCGTTGACCCGAACGACATAGTAAGGCAGTACGGTGCCGACACACTGCGTCTGTATATAATGTTCATCGGCGACTTTGAAAAGGCGGTATCGTGGAACTCAGAGTCGATAAAGGGCTGCAACCGTTTCCTTGATAAGATATGGAATCTTGCCGATAAGGTAGTTGACGGCGGCATAAGCAGCGATTTAGAGGCCGACTTCCACCGCACCATAAAAAAGGTAACAAACGATATTGAGAGCCTTAAGTTTAATACGGCTGTCGCTGCGCTTATGACGCTGGTTAATAAAATACTGGACAAAGGCAGCATAACAAAAAAGGAATTTGAGATCTTGCTGATACTTCTTAATCCGTTTGCACCGCACATGACGGAAGAGCTGTATGAAACGGTAATAGGCGGCGGATATCTGCACGACTGCAAATGGCCGGAATATGACGAGGCCAAATGCGTAGAGGACAGTGTGGAAATAGCGATACAGGTAAACGGCAAGCTCAAGTCGAGAATAACTTTGCAGGTTGATATGCCGGAAAGCGAAGCGCTTGCTGCGGCCAAGAGCGACGAAAAGATATCGGCAGCCATAGCGGGCATGGCGATAGTTAAAGAGATATATGTAAAAAATAAGCTGATTAATATAGTTGTCAAAAAGGGATGAATATACTTGACACAATTAACAGCACATTGTATAATATAAATATTGTACAGAGGTTGTACAAACTTCGGTGCAAGAAGAAAAGGATATAAAAATGTCTTTGTATAAAGCCGGAGGGAGGGAATTGGATGAGCAAAGTGCGTATAAAGGAAAACGAGTCACTGGAGAATGCTCTTCGCCGCTTTAAGAGACAGACCGCGCGCGACGGCGTAATTCAAGAGGTTCGCAAGCATGAGCACTATGAGAAGCCCTCTGTAAAAAGGAAGAAGAAGTCCGAGGCTGCCCGCAAGCGTAAGTATCGTTAAGAGCCGTTTGTGCTTGACAATGCAGCTTTAACAAAGCTTCTAACGCAAAATTAAGAGAGGATACTTTCAACTACGACAGAAATGTTAGTTGATGTGGTATCCTCTTTTTAAATTATGTATATTAAAGAGCAAGCTCTACAAATGCCGCTGTGCTGCATGAATTGATGCTGCTGCGCAGTTTAAGTATCTTACGTATGCTTGCATGATATGAAATGCAGTGCGTGCTTATATCTGTTATTTTGCCGTGCCGGATGGCGCTTTTAATATGTCAATTATCACCTTTAAGACTGCTGCCGTATACGTCGGTGACCTCTGTTATTGTCACAAAGGCGTCTTCATCTATAGACATGACTATGCTTTTTAGCCGTGAAATTTGAAACCTGTTTACTACAAAATAAATAACGGTAATCTCGCTGTCATTGTAAAAGCCCTTGCCGGGAATATGGGTAAGTCCTAATCCATAAGCTTCTGACAGCGCCTGACTGATTTCATCCGCCTTACTTGTTATAATCATTGCAGCCTTTGCCTTGTCGAGCCCTTCAACAATAAAATCTACTGCTTTTACAGAGGCGGCATATGCGATAATTGAATAAAGCGGAAGAGTCCAGCTTCTCATGATTAAGCCTATGGCTATATATAGAATAACATTATAAATCATAATAAAGGTGCCGACGGTTATGCCTATTTTCTTGGCAAAAATGATAGCTGTTACTTCAAGTCCGTCGCTGGCTCCGCCAAACCGCATGGTAAGTCCGCTGCCAACGCCTGAGAGTATGCCGCCGAAAAGTGCGCATAAAAGCAAATCGTTTCCGGCAAAGGGAGAAGAAGTAACGGTGTCTACCGGCAAAATATAGTTTATAACATATGCCGAAAGGGAGCAGATTATAACAGAAAATAAGGAATATACGGTAAATACCGTGCCCTGCTTTTTATGACCGTAAATAAAAAACGGGATATTAAGTACAAGCAGGAAAAGCGAATATGTAAAAGCATCCGGCGTAAGCTCCCATAAAAGCATTGATGTGCCGGAAAGTCCGCTGTCGTAAATATTTACCGGCGCTAAGAACATGACAACGCCTATTGAATTAATTATCCCGGCAAAAAAGATTATCAGGAAATTTTTAAGTTTAAGATTTTTTAAATCGTTAATTATTTTTTTCACAACTACCTCCTTTGGTTGAATGTACGACTGACTTAGTATATAATAATTATAACAAAGGACTATGGGCTCATTCAACTTTTATTTTTGTCTGATTTTGTCTTTTGCGCAGCTTTAACAAAGCTGTAAGCTTGATAAATAGAGTAAAATATTATGCGCGATTGTTTGAGCCGTTTTGATTTTATAATGGCATATATAGACCTAAAAATCGTTAAAACAGGGACTGTTTGATATGGGAATATTTAAGCCTGATTACAGGTTTAATTCAATACTGGATATATCATTGGAATTTTTAAGCGAAAAGGGCATTAAGGCGCTCCTTTTAGACGTCGACAATACCTTGGCACATCATTTCAGTCAGACGCCGATAGACGGCCTTGAGACATGGCTAAAGAATATAAGCGATGCAGGAATAAAGGCGGTAATACTTTCAAATGCGAGAAGCAGCCGAGTTGAACCGTTTGCAAATAAAATCGGAGTAGACTATACCCCAAAGGCGATGAAGCCGCTTCCCATTAAAGCGTGGAAAAGTTGCCGCAATATGCAGGTTAAGGCTAAAAACACTGCTATAATAGGCGACCAGCTTTTTACGGATATGCTGTGCGGAAGTCTGGCCGGCATAACGACGATATTGGTAACGCCCATGCATGAGGAAACAGGGCGGCTGTTTAAAATTAAAAGGGGACTTGAAAGGAAAATTTTAAAATGAGAGAAATAAGATTTGGCCCCGCAGGGTCGTCTGACAGCTTTTTTGAAATGGGATATAAGCACACCGCGCAGATGCCGGAATATCTTGAAAAATTTGGCCTTAACGCTTTTGAATATCAATGCGGCAGGGGTGTAAACGTAAAACAGGAGACGGCGGAATCGTTCGGCGCATTGTGCAGAGAAAAGGGTATTGAGCCGTCGCTTCACGCTCCGTACTATATCAGCATGGCGTCGCCGGAGGAGCAAAAGCGTGAAAACTCAATAAATTACGTGCTGCAAAGCGCCCGCGCAATCGACTGGATGGGCGGCGACAGGATAGTGGTGCATGTTGGCACCTGCAGCAAGATGGAAAGGCAGAGCGCCATGACATTAGCGCTTGAGACGCTGAAAAAGACACTGAAGGCGCTGGACGACGAGGGGCTTTCGCATATAAGAGTGTGTCCTGAGGTTATGGGCAAGATAAATCAGCTCGGCTCGCTTGAGGAGACAATAGAATTTTGCCGCCTTGACGAGAGACTGCTGCCCTGCATTGACTTCGGTCATTTAAACGCAAGGACTCACGGTTGGCTTATGGAAAAGGGCAGTGTAGAAAAGGTATTTGAAGAGCTGGAAAACGGCATAGGAATATCGAGACTAAGAGAATTTCACTCGCATTTTTCAAAAATAGAATATACCACCGGCGGCGAGAAGCGGCATCTTACATTTGAGGACACGGTATATGGTCCAAGCTTTGAGCCGATAGCAGAAATGATAGTAAAAAAGAACTGCCATCCTACAGTAATATGCGAATCTGCCGGCACACAGGCCGAGGACGCGCAGACGATGATGAATATATATAAATTGCTTCTGAACAAAGCATAATGCGGCAGGAAGAGCAGCTGTTTAAATCTCATAGACTGATTTTGCCGGCGGGTAAAATGCCGCGCTGATAAATATACCGCATTTGGCGGCGACAGCACACGGCAGCTATATTTGCCGCGGTGATGTGCTATATGCGGACAAAATTTCTATGCGCTGTGTCAAAACCGCGGCGGTGAGATAGCCATTGTGAAATATACACGTATAACGCTTTATTAATCGCACACTTTAAGCAAAACGAAGTAATAGCGTTTGCCGCGGCTTTATATTCTGTTTTTACAGCATATGCATAACGATTTAATCACAACGAATTTACATTATGTAAACTTACGGCATAGGAGGAAAAAATATGTCAGATATACTTGTAATAAACGGGCCGAACTTGAATATGCTTGGGCAGCGTGAGCCGGAGATATACGGCCATCTTACGCTGAGCGATATTGAGAAGATAACGCAGAGTCACGCAGCAAAAATAGGGATGAAATGTACCTTTTTCCAGTCCAACATTGAGGGGGAGATAGTAACCGCCATACAGTCGGTAAAGGACAAATATGACGGCGCGATAATAAACGCAGGAGCGTATACTCACTATTCATATGCGCTGCGCGACGCCATCGCACTGACGGATAAACCGTTTGTCGAGGTGCATATGTCAAATGTGTTTGGGCGTGAGGATTTCCGGCACAAGTCTGTAATATCTGCAGTGTGCAGCGGAGTAATATGCGGATTTGGCGAAAATGTATATACACTTGCGGCCGACGCGCTTGCTTCTATTATAAATCCTGTTAAAATCGAGGTATAATTATGATGTCGGACAGAATAAGCAAACTGATGAATTTTATCCAGCACGGCACCGACGCTGTAATAATATATACTGCTGCCAACAGATTTTATTTTACCGGCTTTATGTCGTCGGACGGAGTATTAGTCGTAACTAAAAACCGAGCTGTGTATTTCTTAGACGGGCGGTACTACGGCGCTGCCGGAGAGCGCGTGTCTTACGGAATTGAGCCCATACTCCTCACAAGCCTTAAAACGCAGCTTGCACATATAATGTATGATTTAGGCGTAGAAAACATCATGCTTGAAACAGGCATAACAGTGTCGAACTTTGAGCGCTTTAAGAGCATTTTAAGCGGTATGAGCGTAAGTGCGTCGCCGCAGCTGGATACACTTATATCCAGCATGCGCGCTGTTAAGTCAGAGCTGGAGGCCGAACAAATAGAAAAGGCTCAGCGCATTACAGAGAAGGGCTTTGAGGGAATTTTAAGCTTCATAAAGCCGGGAGTAACAGAAAAAGAAATAAAAGCCGAGCTGGAATATATCATGATGAAAAACGGCGCCGACGCCACCGCGTTTGATACAATAGCCGCAGCTGGTCCAAACAGCGCCGTGCCGCATGCTGTGCCGGGAGATTATAAAGTAAAGAACGGCGACTTTTTAGTTATGGACTTTGCGGCGCGTCTTAACGGATATGATTCAGATATGACGCGTACCGTGTGCATAGGCAAGCCGGCCGATGAAATGGTAAAGGTGTACAATACTGTGCTTGAGGCGCAGGAAGCGGCAATATCGGCGGTACGCGCGGGAGTAACGGCGCAAGAAGTGGATGCTGCTGCGAGAAATATAATAAAGGCAGCGGGTTACGGCGACTATTTTACGCACAGCACGGGCCACGGCGTGGGCATAGACATACACGAGGCGCCGACAGTTTCGCATCTGGCGCAAAAAGAGCTTGAAGCTGGCAATGTCATAACGATAGAGCCGGGCATATACTTAGATGGAAAATTTGGCGTCAGGATAGAAGATATGGTTTATGTGACCGACACCGGATGCAAAAATTTTACCAATGCTAAAAAGGAGCTTATAATTATAGATTAGCAGCGGTTATCGGTATAGCGGCATAAATGGCAATTGCGGGGTTGCACGTAAAAATATTTTAATAATTAATGCGCCATAATATGACAAAATAAAGTAAAATTTACAAGGCGCGCAAAATATGTGAAATAATACTTGAAATTGCAGGGCGCATGTTATAAACTAATATGTGAGCAAAATGATAATAAACCGCCGCAGGTGCGGCAGATAGGATGGATAATTTATGATTTCAGCAGGAGATTTCAGGAACGGCGTAACATTTGAAATGGACGGCAGCGTATGGCAGATAGTAGAATTCCAGCACGTAAAGCCGGGAAAAGGCGCGGCGTTTGTAAGAACAAAGATACGCGACGTTATAAACGGCACCGTTATTGAAAAGACGTTTAACCCGACCGAAAAATTCCCTACCGCATTTATAGAGAGAAAGGACATGGAATATTCTTACTCAGACGGCGATTTATATTATTTCATGGACGGCGAGACATATGAGCTTATACCGATAAACAAGTCAGAGCTAAGCGATAATTTTAAATTTGTAAAAGAGAATATGACCTGTAAGGTCCTTTCTTATAAAGGCAAGGTATTCGGCGTAGAGCCTCCTGTATTTGTAGAGCTGCAGATTACCCAGACCGACCCTGGCTTTAAGGGAGACACCGCGACAAACACTACAAAGCCGGCTACGCTTGAAACGGGAGCGGAGATACGTGTTCCGCTGTTTATCAACGAGGGCGATATGATACGTGTAGATACACGCACGGGCGAATATTTAGAGCGTGCGTAAATATAATATTAAAGGTTAAAAGTCGAATGTTTGTGCCGGGAGATCGGCAGAGAGGAGACGAAAATGTCAATATCAGATAAGGTAGCATATATAAAGGGCTTGGCTGACGGGCTTGTACTTGACGAGAACAATAAGCAGGATAAGCTTATCAAGGCGATAATCGACGCATTGGACGATATAGCAGCCGAGATAAATTATCTTGAGGAATCATATGACGACCTATGTGAGCAGGTAGATGCCGTTGACGAGGATCTTTCTAATTTAGAGGATGACGTATACGGTGAAGACGAGCTTGACGATGACGATGATATGGATGACGACACATATTATGAGATAGAATGTCCGCAGTGCCATGAGACACTCTGCATAGATGAGGATATGCTTGACGAAGAGATTACATGTCCTTCCTGCGGCACGAAAATAGAGCTGGAGATATCGGATGACTGTTGCTGCGGACATGACCATGACTGCAACGAAGCCGACAAGGAAGAGGAATAATTTTCCAACATCGCAGGCTTTGCCGACTTGGTTAAAAGTAAGGTAAAACGAAAATTAAACACGCATAATGGCTCTGTGGATGTCCGCAGGGCCATTTTAAAAACTATAATGCGGTATAAATATTAAATATAAACTTAAATCGATTTTGCATAACGGATGACAAATCGGCAAATATGTATCATATTTGGCGCGTGAATGTAAATAAATTTAGGAGTGTAGCAGTTGCAAAGGATAATATTTACCAGTCAGGCATCCTCAGCGGAGCTGTGCCTTAATGAAATGAATAAAGCCGGCTTAGCATTCAAATTTGCGGAGTGGCTGGAAAGCGGGGTAGGCGTCATAGAGGCGGATATGTCCTTTCCAGAGTTTTCTGATGCCGTAAAAAGCTGCGGGCTTATTTTTTTGCGCCATATATGCCCTGCCGACAAAGTAATACGTGCTGATAATATAGATACAGACGGCTGCAAAAACAATATTGTTTACGAAATCGTCAGAGAGGTTCAACCATCTCTTAGACACGCGAAGTCGTTTTCGGTACAGGTGCGGCGTTCGCCATCCGCCGAATGTGATGCCTTAGAGCTTCAGCGAAGCATAGCTGACGGCTTAAAAGAGTCGGGATTTATACTTAGCGTAAATAATCCTGACTATATAATTTCGGTTTATATCTGTAAAGATGTAGTTTATGCCGGAACGTCCAAAGCCGAGGATAATCTAAGCAGTTGGCCGGGTGGGATGCGCAGATATGCTATGCTGCCGGAAACGGTGAGCCGGGCGGAATTTAAGCTTTTGGAAGCGCTGGAATATCTCAGCATAGATGTAAGCGGCGGTTATGCGCTTGATTTAGGCGCGGCGCCCGGCGGCTGGAGCAGAGTGCTTGCGGAAAAGGGCTGTAAAGTCGACGCAGTTGACCCTGCTGAATTAGCAGCTTCGGTCAGTGAAAATAAATTGGTAACACATTATAAATGCCTTGCGCAGGAGTTTGTCGAGCGTAATTATCAGCAGTATGATATAATAGTCAACGATATGAAAATGGACGTTGTGCAGTCGGCGGGCATAATAATGGAGTTTAGTGATTACCTTAAGCAGAGTGGTATTGTAATAATGACGTTTAAGCTTATGAAGAAGAACAGAATGCAGGCAATAAATAAGGGACTGGAAATTTTGAGCTCAAAATATACTTGTATAATGGCAAAACAGCTTTTTAACAATAGATCTGAGATAACCGTTGCATTAAAAAGGAAGTAATTGTAAGTTAATATATTATGCGGTTAATAAGCATAAATATATATAGAAAATAGTCAGTAAAAAACATTGACAAATTATTTAATGGACTATATTATATAAAGGCAAAGAAATATATTGCGGATGTAGTTTAATGGTAGAACTTCAGCTTCCCAAGCTGATAGCGTGGGTTCGATTCCCATCATCCGCTCCACCTGATAAATCCCATAAAATCAACGACTATTGGACTTTTTGGGATTTATTTTTTTGCTATAAATATCACCAATAATCACTTATTTCCACCATTAAATGGTGGGGAAATTGGTGGAAAGATAAAATAAAAAAGCGGGCAAGATTTGTACTTGCCCGCTTTTTTATTTTTATGCATTGGAAACGCTTTTTATAAATCTACATTATCCTCACTGCTTTATACTATTTAACAGCGGAAAGTTAAATAAAGAAGTTGTTAACAAAGACGTAAAAATAAAATTTTTTAGACAGAAATATTTTAAAGAATATATTATATAAATTTTTATATAAAACAAAATACGACATAATATGACAAAAAAATATTATATAATATTAATATTAAATATAAAATAAAGGAAAAAATATAAATGAAGATGTTTAAAAAAGCTATTTGTTTTGTCATTATATCAAGTATATTAACAACTTATGCAGCGGCCTATGAAAATGAAAATAATCAGCATATATTTACAGAAGGCATAGTACATAAAGAAATCAGATATGATGATTATTTCGGAGATGGGAGTGGCCGCAAAGAAGTATTCAATGTGTTAGAAGTAGATTTCAGTAAAGAAGGAGTTTCTGCACTAACAACAATCTCAAATAATGCTGCAACTGGTGTCCAGACCCTTGGTGAACAAGCATATGCGGCAATCGAAAGAGGTAAAAACGTGGTCGCGGGAATAAACTGTGATATGTATGCAATGGACAGTATTTACGGTCCGGGCGTCGGAATTCCCAGCTGTGTAACAATTGTGGATGGAGTAATATACAGCACTCCTTTATATAAAAACTCCTTTTATAGGCTTCCTGTTTTTACGGTAGATGAAAACAATTCGCCTGATATAAAGTATCTTAGCTTAGACATAACTATCAATATTGACCGCAATGGTACTCCATATACATATAATACTTGGCTGTTTAATCGTAACTTTGGTACTTCAGATGGCATTATAGTTTTTAACAGCAAAATAAGTAGCGATGGAATATTGGAAATTCTTACAAAATCAGAGTCAAATGTAGGAATTGACCTTTCCAAGGCGAGTTTTTTCACTATATCTGGAGTAGAAGGCGCATCTGATGCAAAGGCTGGAATAACATATTCTGGCACTATAGAGTCGTGCGAAAAGTACGATGGGAATAACAAATTCAACATTCCTGATGACGGTTTTTTAATAGTTGATTTAAATTCGAAAATGTATAGTGGAATGTATGCTAAAACAGCAGAAATTACGTTTAATTTAAATGAAGTGGACGATAAGGGCAATATAATTGCTCCAGCGAATAATATAGTTCAGTCGGTTGGTGCATATAATTGGATAGTAAAGGACGGTATAGCCCAAACAATCGAAATGTATGAAGAAGCACATTTTCCGGCAATAGACCGTCTTGTAACGGCAAGTCCTGCCCGTACAGGCATAGGCATAAAGGCGGATGGAACGGTGGTAGCAGCGACTGTTGATGTGCGTGTGTGGGAAAGCGACGGCATGACAATGGAGGAATGGGGCGAGTTTTTTAAATCTCTCGGTTGTGTAGAGGCGGTAAATTTTGACGGCGGCGGATCAACCGAAATGGTAGCGATAGGTGATAACAGCAAGCATATAATAACAGTAAATAAACCGTCAAACAACGAGAGCCGTGAAATATCTACTGGGCTTTTGTTTACGGCGGATAATGTCAGGCTTAAAGGCATAACTCAGCCGATAATACAGCCGAGAACACTTATGATAATAATTGCAACGGTCGTAATAGCTGTGCCGGTAGGTACCGCCAGTGTTGTTATAATAGTGCGGCAGAGAAGGAGGAGTAAAAATTTAAGCAAATAAAAACGGGGTGCCAAATAAATATTGCATAAAAGAAAGGAATTTTAAAATGAAGAAGTCAATTGTTAAAGCATTGTGCTGTACGCTGGTTTTTGGCATAAGCGTAACCACACTCAGCATAATGAATTCAAGTCTCACGGCTCTTGCTATGGAGCCAAGAGATTATTCCGTTGAAAGTGATAAAGAATTAATTAAGTATGTAAAAGAAAACAAGAATAAAATTGATATCAACATAATTGGAGATTTGGGTATCAGTAATAATATTGAATTCCAGCTACCTGCGGAAGACTCTTTAGATCAGATGCAAAATTCAAGACAAAATGTCGATAACATAAGTAATGAAGTACCTGAAAATGCATCCACTGATTCTTTTATTGTTACTGAAGATGTAAAAATAGATGGCATAAAAACAAACCAAGATATAGACAAAATAAATTTAAAGCAAAAGGTCACAAATGATCAGACAAAAGCTATAATAGTAGCAGATGATAAAATAGTGGACTTTTTTTCTGATGAAAATCTGGAAAAAATAAATGAAGCAATGACAAAAGGATATTCTATTCTGTTTGAATCATATAATATGGATGAAATTCAAAGTGTTTTTCATAAGCTTGGAATAGAAGAGTTTTTACAAAAAGCAGAAAATGAAAATGACGAAAGTTCAGATTTAATTTATCAGTATAACAATGGCCTTTTGACAGATGAAGGACTACCAGAATATGAGGGTGAATTCGATCCTACCATTATAGTTCCTTATGGGGCTTATATAGTGAAAAACATGTCTGGAGAATATCTTTATGGGACATTTTCACGAAATATTGACTATAAAGGTAATATGGATACTTTGGTAAAAGACGCCTTGCAGGTTCGTGAAGAATATACCTATTATTTAGATGAAAATAAAGTTAGGCAAAAAGATAATGTCAATTTAACAGCAAGTGCAGCAGAATATTATAATATTGAGTTAGAAAATTGGTATATAACTATAAACGATATATCTTCATATGCTCGTTTTTATGCCAAAGACAATAAAACTGAAATTGCACAAGTCGGAGAATTTTACACATATGGATATTCGAAGGACACTGCTGGCCGTACCGCATTTTTAAATATTTCACGCTTTATAACAAAACCTCTTAATGAAGATATACAAACATTAAGCGTATACTATGAAAATGTAAATCATAATGGTTCAAACTTTGAATTTGTATCTCATGGTCCACAATTGCAGCCCAGTACAACCACAGTTACTATGGGTTGGAATAGTGATTTAGGAGTGAATGCCAATTTCTCACCTAATAATGTAGGAGCTGGAATATCTGCAGGGATTGGATTTAACATTAGTTATTCATTCCAAGTATCTGATGTTACAGTTACAAACCCTAATACAATATATCCTGACGTAGCTACTGTTGACTTCGAATATGATACAGATAGCACAATAGCTAAGCAGCAGTCAGAACAAATATGTTATAGCGTAGCAAGGTCAAAAGGGGCTAACAACGATAGCTTTACACACTCAAGAAGAAATGTCTGGAGATTTGATGAGGACTTTTGGTTTTTAGGTATCCATTCTCATTATATACAAGACAAATCATATACGCAGTATGTTCATTCAAACTGCAATTTTTAGCTGAAAGAAGGTATTAAATTGAACCAGCGAACAGTCATAGGCGGATTTTTATCAATAACAGGCGCAATAATAATGGGGATTTTTTCATATATTATGATGTCTTGTTTTTCAGATAATAATATAAAATCTATATGGTCATTGTTTGAGAGTCCGTCGATAGATTTAAATCCTCGTATAGCGGGAATAATATTACTCTTGGCAGTTATTGCAGGAATAATTCTGACGGTTATAGGGATACGGCTTTTGCTAATTGAACTGTCGAAAAGCAAAAAGGAAGATTTTAAAGGGAATAATATTGAGAAAAAATAATATATTAATTATTCAAAATTCTCCCGGCGATTTGCTGGGAGAATTTTATATGTCATAAAATTTAATACTTAAGCATGAATTAAATAATATTACCGGTTGTAACTGTTTATTTTCATTCAACGATTTACAAAAAATCTACAAAATAATATAGACAAATCAAGCTATTATTAGTATAATAAACATATATTTTTGAAAATTTACTGTGGTATGTTGACTTGGGAGAAGCGCAAACTTATGCGGCCTATGTCATAAAGAACACGAGCGTCGACTATTTTATGGGCACCTTAACAACTAATTCGCCTACAGAGGAGAATATTTCTAATGGAATTATAAAGAGCATGGTCAATAATAGGAATCTCTATTCTTCTTATAAGGATTATACTGCTAACAGCAGTGTAGAAAATGAAATTCAGACCATGTCGGCGCCAAGCTCTGCATGGATATATAATGGCATGAAAGATTGCTACAAAAGCACCGACTGGTATAATGGCGATACATATCTTATTACAACGCAAAGCTACACATCATATGGATATATGTATGATGAAGGCAGCAGAAAAAACTATTACCTTTTATATACTGATTATATTATACAGGCTAATTCCAAAGTAGGCATGGATGAATTAGGCTTTCTAAATACAAGTTTAAGTGATGACAGCATAACTAT
>JAUUSE010000013.1:0-42987 GCA_030842085.1 Bacillota bacterium
GGTGGCCATTGAAAATATAGATGACCTTGAAAATACCATGATGACAACGTCGCAGCATGCTATTGACGTATTATACGGCACCGATTCATCTGTGTTCGGACTAAAACCCGGTGAACAGCTTTCCGCAAAGGATATGCTGTATGTCATGCTTATACATTCGGCAAACGAGTCGGCAAACGTAATAGCCGAGCATATTGCAGGGAGCATAGACGGCTTTGTTGCTCTTATGAACAAAAAGGCCGAAGAGCTCGGCATGACAAACACCCATTACATGAATCCTCACGGCCTGCATGATGAAAACCATTATACAACTGCTAACGATTTATATAAGCTGGTAACTTACGCTATGAAGCTTCCGCTGTTTATGGAAATATGCACTTGTGCGTCATATACCGTTCCGCCTACCAATATGAACAGCAATTCACGCACCATAGCCTCTACTAATCTGTTAATGCTTCCGTCGTCGGGATATTATTATCAATATGCTTCCGGTATAAAGACCGGATACACTGACCCTGCCGGGCGCTGTCTTATATCTACTGCAAGCAAGGATGGTTATTCATATTTAAGCATTGTTATGGGCTGTCCTGTTAAAGACGCATCCGGTAAAATGATTAGAGACGACATGACGCTTACGGCAAATCTGTTTAAATGGGCGTTCAGCAACTTTAAATATCGGCGCATTATAAGCACTACAGACCCAATAAGCGAAATAAAAATAGAAAACGCGTGGGATACTGACTATGTACAGCTTTTTGCCCAGCAGGATTGTTATGCAATTATACCAGCTGACGCTGACATATCTACCATAACAACTAAAATATCTCTCACCGCCGACAGCGTCAGCGCGCCTGTACAGCAAGGCGATGTTTTAGGCAGCTGCGAGTTTTATTTAGCAGAAGAGAAGATTGCCGAAGTCCCGCTTATAGCCGGCAGCAGCGTCGACCGCAGCATGGTTCTATATGTTTTATCGGGTATAAAGGATATCTCTGCTCTTACATGGTTTAGGGTAATAGTTATAATAATACTTATACTTATACTGATTATAATTACGCTGCGCACTATTCAGCGGAGCCGGCAACGTCAGGCGCAGCGGCTGGCAAGGCAGCGCGAGCGCCAAAGGGAGCAGCAGCGGCAGCGGCAGCAGGAACAGACTCGCAGACGAAGATATTGATTAGCAGGACTATATTGCTTCTCTTACATTCCTGCGTGACTTTTTTGCCGGCACAGCCGCTTTTATTTGCAAAGGGAATATAGGCTTGCATCTCTATAATGGAAACATGCGGACAGAATTCTAATGAATTAAATTAAGATGCGTTATACTGTTGTTTCTATTCTCCTTTTACAGCGAAAAATATCAGTTCTCTTCCCTTAGACAGACGATAAAGCTTTATTAAAAGGACAAACGCCATCCGAATTTACGGATGGCGTTTATGTTTTTAGGACTGCGCAGAACCTTTATCTACTTTGAGTTAAAGTGAAAATATTAGCAGCAGCAGTCATTGTTGCTTCCACAACCGTTATTGCCACAGCAGCAGCAAAGTATGAGTATCAATATTATGATCCAGCAGCAGTTACCGCTACCACAGCCGCCTCCAAACAGATTGCCCATTAACTAATACCTCCCTTCGTTGTTCACCCTATATTATGGTGAAACTCAAGGTTTGGTTACTAATTAATCAGAAAAATAATTTGACTTATTGGCTCTAATGCCGCAAGCCCGCTTTTATGCTACACATTTGCAATCGCGCCGCTGCATCAAGTAATTTTACGTTATGAACTACTAACTACTTTATTTTTGATAATCTCATATTCTGCTTTGCATCTGCTTTTGTGGATGATATGCCGCTTGTTTATATAAGACATTGGCGTTATAAAAATTTATTTGGCTTACATTATTTAAAAGAGGACAATAATATTTTTAATCTGGAAATTTATTTTATCCGCCTAAATTTCCCAATTTTATCTAAGATTTGCCGCGATATCATCGTATAATTAATAAGCAGGTCATCGCCCTCTTCAGCACAGCATGTACAGCTTAGATAAAGCTTTGATTTATGCACTGGCAAAGTCGATTTTATAATCCCAAATTTATATTCGCAAGCCATAATATGAAATTTAAAGAAAATCCTTAAAATTTATTGTAAACAGCAGAAATTGAGAGATATTTTAAAAAATCAGCTTATGATAAACTCTTTTTGACTTTTACTGACTTTGACTTTTACTGACCAAATAAATATAATGTTAATCAGAAACAGAAAAAAGCATACAGCCGATAATTACCGTAAGCGGCCGCACATACAAATAAAAGGAAGGGAATGCTATGAGACTAAGCGATGAAATTGCAGGATTGATTATGAATATGCTGGAGAGCTCCGACGGTACTGCTGAAATCAGACGCAACGACTTAGCGGAGCGTATTGGCTGCGTACCAAGCCAAATAAACTATGTGCTTACATCCCGTTTTACACCTGAGCAGGGCTTTATAGTCGAAAGTCGGAGAGGCGGCGGCGGGTATATTAGAATAAGAAGAATATCCTCTTCCCCCGCCATGGCTATAATGCATATTGTAAATTCTATTGGCGAAAAAATTGACCAGTCAAGCTCATATGCAATTATAGACAGCTTATATCAGCGAGGTATTATTTCAAGAGAAGCAGCCGTACTTATGAAAACAGCGCTCTCCGACAAATGCTATGCGTCTGTACCCACTCAAGGCAGAGACGCCGTCAGAGCGCAGATATTTAAGCACATGCTGCTTACGCAAGTTTAACTTTAGGAGGTTTTATTATGCTTTGTGAAAATTGTAAAAAGAATACTGCTACAACACATATTAAAAGAACTATAAACGGAAATACTCAGGAATATCATCTTTGCAGCGAGTGCGCAAAAGCACTCGGCATGACAAACGATTTAGGCAGCTTTATGAACTTCGGAGTTGGCAGCCTGTTCGGCAGTCTGTTCAGCGACGGACTTACGGGTATAGAATCACAGGCAATGGTAAAAAGATGTCCCGGCTGCGGCATAAGCTTTGACGATATTGCAAAAACCGGACTTTGCGGATGCCCGCAGTGCTATACCACTTTCTACGACCAACTGCTGCCTACTTTGAGCAGAATTCACGGCAAGCTTGAACATTTGGGCAAGGTATCAAAGGTGACGGATGAAAGCAAAAAAGAAGCACAGCTTAAAAATCTTGAAACTCAGCTTAAGCAGGCGGTTGATGAGCAGAGATATGAGGACGCTGCTAAAATAAGAGATGAGATATCCGCACTGAAAAATTCACCAGATATTGCAGACAAAAGCTCATATGAAAACAACAATTCCGGCAGCGCCGATAAAGGAAAGGATGAGTAAAATGACAAACTCAAAATGGTATAAAGAATCAGGTCCGTGCGGCGACACGGTTATTTCTACACGCGTGCGGCTTGCAAGGAACTTAGATTCCTACCCCTTTCCCTGCCGCATATCCGAAAAGCAGCAGATGGAAATTAACCAAAAGGTTAAGGATATTCTGCTGAGCGACGGAACATTTAATTTCAGATATATCGATATGTCTGAGCTAAGCGACATTGAGGCTATGGCAATGACGGAAAAGCGGCTCGTAAGTCCAGACTTTATAAAAGACCGCACGGCAAAGGCTTTGATAATCTCAGACGACGAGACTATAAGCATAATGCTGGGTGAAGAAGACCATATCAGGATACAGGTAATGCGTCCCGGCTTTGATTTGGACGAATGCTACAAGATAGCCGACAAAGTTGACAGGATACTCGATGCACACCTAAACTATGCCTTTGACGAAAAGCTTGGATTTCTTACCGAGTGTCCTACAAACTTAGGCACCGGGCTTAGGGCGTCGGTTATGATGCATTTGCCGGCTATACAGTCTGCGGGGCTTTTAAATCAGATAATGACCACTATTGCCAAAATAGGGCTTACCATACGCGGAACGTATGGCGAGGGCAGCTCACCGCTCGGCGCTATGTACCAGATATCTAATCAGGTTACGCTGGACATCTCTGAAGAATCGGCTATAAACAATCTTAAGTCTATAGCCACGCAGATTATGGAACAGGAGCGCTCATACAGACGTACGCTTATAAAAAATCCTACGGTTGAGGACAGGATATTCCGCTCGCTCGGTACCCTTAAATATGCACGTATAATGGACACCAAAGAAAGCATAGGGCTTTTGTCCGATGTGCGGTTGGGAATAGCATGCGGACTAATTAATGACATTAGCTTGGACACCCTCAATGCGCTGTGCATCGACACTCAGCCGGCCAATCTCACTGTTATGACGGAAGCGGCCAGCACACAGGAGCGCGACAACAAGCGCACGGACATTATAAGAAAAGCTTTGTCAATAAACAAATAGAAATATTGAAAGCTGCAGCAATTAAAAGCCGATTATTTGAGACAGAGAATGCTCCGGCAGTTTAACGTGAACAAAAATGACTTGACTAATTACTGGTCATTTAAAAATATTTTAAGATAATATCACTCTGAAGGGAATGAATTGTATGTATAAATTTAACGGATTTACTGAAAAAGCCAACAACGCGCTTAATCTTGCGATTGAATCAGCACAGAAGTTCGGACACACCTATATAGGAAGCGAACACATACTTATAGGCCTGCTTAAAGAAGGCAGCGGACTTGCTTATACCGTCCTTAACGGCCGCGGCATAACGCAGGAGACTATTGAAGATATGCTGGAATCCGCCGTGGGCAAAGGAATGCCTACAAAGCTGACGCCTGACGACCTTACGCCGCGCGCTAAGAGAATAATTGAAATAGCCATAGCCACCGCCCGCAGTCTCGGCTGTTCGTTTGTCGGCACCGAGCACCTGCTCATGGGCATTATGGAGGAAGGCGACAATTATGCAGTCAGGTTCCTTGCTGAGGCCGGCGTAAGCGGCAGAGACGTTATGAACGATACGCTTAAAGCAATCGGTGCGGCGCCGGGCGGCGATTCTTCGCCAATCTCTCAGAAAGGCTCAAAGGGCGGCAGTGCAAAAACCAAGACTCCGACACTAGACCAGTTCGGCCGCGATTTAACTGCCGAAGCGCGAGACGGCAAAATCGACCCCGTTATAGGCAGGGCCACTGAAATTGAGCGTGTAATTCAGATACTCAGCCGGCGCACTAAAAACAATCCGTGCCTTATAGGCGAGCCGGGCGTAGGTAAAACCGCTATTGCTGAGGGGCTTGCTCTTAAAATAGCAAACGGCGAGGTGCCGGAGCTGCTTAAAGACAAGCGCATAGTCTCTCTCGACCTTACAGGCATGGTTGCCGGCACAAAATACCGCGGCGACTTTGAAGAGCGTATAAAGGCGGCTATTGACGAGGTTAAAAAAGCATCTGACGTAATACTGTTTATAGACGAGCTGCACACTATTGTCGGCGCAGGCTCTGCTGAGGGTTCTACCGATGCGGCTAATATACTCAAGCCGTCGTTGGCTCGCGGAGATTTGCAGGTAATAGGAGCTACAACCCTCAACGAGTACAAAAAGCACATTGAGCAGGATGCGGCGCTGGAGCGCCGGTTCCAGCCGGTAATGGTAGGCGAGCCTACGCAGGAGGAGGCTGTGCAGATACTGAAGGGACTGAAAGACCGATATGAAGCACATCACAAGGTCAAAATTACCGATGAAGCTATAGACGCTGCTGTAAAGCTTTCCTCCCGCTATATCGCTGACAGATATCTGCCGGATAAGGCCATTGACCTTATAGATGAAGCAGCGGCTGGTGTAAGGCTTAAAAACTTTACTGCTCCGCCTGACCTTAAAAAGATGGAAGAAGAGCTTAAACAAGTGTCTGCTGAAAAAACCGAAGCCGTTAACTCTCAGGACTTTGAAAGGGCGGCAACTTTACGCGATAAAGAGTCTAAGCTGTCTAAAGAATTAAGTGATAAAAAGGAAGAGTGGATGAAGCAGAATGCTCACACCTCCGGAGAAGTAACCGAACGCGAAATAGCCGACATTGTCTCAAAATGGACGGGCGTTCCTGTTACGCAGCTTACGGAGGAAGAAAGCAAACGTCTGCTCAACATGGAAAAAATACTGCATGAGCGCGTTGTAGGACAGGACGAAGCCGTCTCTGCCGTTGCAAAAGCGATACGCCGCGGCAGAGTTGGGCTTAAGGACCCTAAGCGTCCCACCGGCTCGTTTATCTTCTTAGGTCCTACCGGCGTCGGCAAGACGGAGCTGTGCCGTGCGCTGGCCGAGGCGATATACGGCGATGAGAACGCCATGATTCGTCTTGACATGTCGGAGTACATGGAGAAACATACGGTGTCCAAGCTTATAGGCTCACCTCCTGGATATGTAGGCTTTGACGAGGGCGGACAGCTCACCGACAGAGTACGCCGCAAGCCATACTCCGTACTGCTTTTCGACGAAATCGAAAAGGCCCATCCAGATGTATTCAACATCCTACTGCAAATTCTTGAGGACGGCATGCTGACCGATTCGCACGGACGCAGAGTAGACTTTAAAAATACCGTTATCATCATGACGTCAAATATCGGCGCACGCCTTATTACCGATAAAAAGAGCCTGGGCTTTGTCGAGTCTAAAGATGAGGCTGAGTCAGATTACAGCAAGATAAAGAGCGATGTAATGGGCGAACTTAAAAAATACTTCAAGCCGGAATTTTTAAATCGCGTCGACGATATAATTGTATTCCATCAGCTCACAAGAGAAAATATAGCTGAGATTACCAAGCGCATGCTTTCTTCGCTATCCGACCGCGTTTCGGGCATGGAGATGAGCATAGAGTTCACTGAAAAGGCTGTCGAGCTGGTTGCCAAAGCCGGATTTGACCCGGTATACGGCGCTCGTCCGCTGCGCCGTGCAATACAATCAAGAATTGAGGATGCTCTTAGCGAAAAGCTGCTGGAAGGCGAGTTTAGGGTTGGCGACAAGATAATCTGCGATGCAGAGGATGACAAAATTACCTTTAAAAAAGCTGAATAATTCCTTATTTTAATCTTAAATAAACATCCACCGGTAAAGCCGGTGGATGTTTATTATGCGAGCAAAGCCATATGCTGCGGATGCGTAAAATGCATAATACACTCTGCCAGCCGCACTCAGGCTGTTGCTTGCCGCCCGTGAACGGGCCGAGTTCATTCATCGCCAGCTGCTCGCTTAATTCGTTCATTCAATTGCTTCGCAGTGCATTTTGATATGCGGCGGGCAAAATTGCCCGCCGCATCCGCGCAGCGTCCGCGGTGCCATAACTCCCAGCTTAGATATTTCTATTTTCGCTCCCACATTTTTTATATTCATTTCGTGTATGACGGACTATTTACGTCGTTCAGACGCATCAGAATGCCAATATTATTGCCATAGGCTTTCCTAACCCCACGCGTCTGACACGTGGTATTACTATACAATAAAAAGCAGGCAATGAAAATCATTGCCTGTTTTTTTATCTATAATTGGGGCCTTATTACATATAAAAATATATCTCGCCCTATTCATCCTTAAGATAAAGTACACGTTTATTCCTGTGCATATATACGCTGAGCACCAGCCCAACGCCCAAATACAGCGCGACAATAGACGTGCCGCCGGCACTGAAAAACGGCAGTGTTATTCCTATAACCGGAAGCAATGAAAGACACATGCCTATATTTATCACCGACTGTACTGCTATCATGGCAAATACGCCGACACATATCATGCTTCCCATTTTATCTCTTGCCATATATGACACACGCAGCGCCCTTATACATATCGCGCTTATCAGTAATATTATTGCAAGACAGCCTAAAAAGCCAAGCTCTTCACCGGCCACGGTAAATATAAAGTCGTTATACGCTTTTGGAACAGTACCATTCTGTACGCTGGGGCCGTTAAACAGTCCGTAGCCGGTCAGTCCGCCGGAACCTATGGAAATTCCGCCGTAATACTGCTGATAACCTATGCCCTGTATGTCCGCCGCAGGATTGAATATCGACAGAATTCTGTTGCGCTGATAGTCGCTGAGTACAAAAAACCATACAAACGGTGCCGCCGCAAGCGCCGCGCCGCCTGTTATAAGAAAATATCTCAACTTTATGCCGGCTGCGAACATCATAAATAGGAATATGCCGGCAAATATAAGCGCCGTGCCGTCGTCGCCCTGCAAAAAGTGCACAAGCAGTATCGGTATGGCGCCGTGTACGCACAGCAGCAGTACATTTGTAAGCTTGCTTACATTATCTCCCAGCCGGTAAATATGATATGCAAAGGTTACTATAAAGCAGGCCTTTATTATTTCTGACGGCTGCAGCGACATCCCGCCCGGCAGCTCTATCCACGCCTTATTGTCAGTACCCGACGGAGTATAGCCGAAAAAATACGTTACAGCAAACAGCACTATACACAGCCCAGCTATTATATACCAGCGCTTGCCAAAAGTTTTATAATCAAAATTTGATATTATTATTGCAGCAACAACGCCTATTCCTATGCCTGCAAGCTGCACAAAAAACTGCCGCGTCTGCCCTATCGCACGTGTAGCGGACAGCACAAGCAGGCTTCCGTACAGTGAAGCCGCTATACATAAAATAAAAAACTGTTTATCAGTCTCTCGTATATAGTCTGCTATTTTCCCGAAAATCTTTGACATTTATAGCTCCGTTCCAGACATGTCAGCCTATGTTTTTACAAAAAAATTTATAAAGCAGCATAAATATTATATGCCACTTTGCAGAATACATCAAGTTAACAGTTTGTAACACTTTATTATGAACGTTTTATGTGTTATAATACAGCTGTGACAGATTAAAAAATTATGTATGTTTGCAGAATATACATTATCTGCGCCGGCAAATGCCATTTGTCAGGCGCTGCGCGGCCTTGACGACATTATACAGCTTTATAAGCTAAAGGTATTGCCGAAAAAGATGCCGCATCTGGCTGTCACTAGTTTTGTTTCTTTATGCAGTTAAACTGATTTTATATTAAAAATTAATACAACATTTGAAAGGCGGAAATAAATGTTAAGCGATATAGAAATTGCACAGAGCACTAATATTAAAAAAATTACGGAAATCGCCGAACAGCTTGGGATATCTGAAGACGATTTGGAGCTTTACGGCAAGTATAAGGCAAAGCTGTCAGATGACTTAGAAAAAAAGCTGTCTGAAAGAAAAGACGGCAAGCTCGTACTTGTAACCGCCGTAAATCCCACACCGCTTGGTGAGGGAAAGACCACCACTACCGTTGGTTTAGGACAGGCAATGGCAAAAATAGGCAAAAATGCTGTTATTGCGCTAAGAGAGCCTTCTTTGGGTCCTGTATTTGGACTAAAGGGCGGCGCTGCCGGCGGTGGATACTCTCAAGTTATCCCCATGGAGGATATAAACCTTCACCTAACCGGCGACTTTCACGCTATAACTTCTGCCAACAATCTTCTCTGTGCAATGGTTGACAATCACCTGCAGCAGGGTAATTCTCTTAACATTGACCCGCGCCGCATAGTTATAAAAAGATGTATGGACATGAACGACCGTGCGCTTAGAAACGTTGTAATCGGACTTGGCGGCAAGGCCAACGGTCTGCCACGCGAGGACAGCTTTACGATAACCGTCGCCACTGAGGTTATGGCTATCTTCTGCCTGTGCAGGGATATAGACGACCTTAAGGAAAGACTTGCTAATATACTCGTTGGATATAAATATGACGGCAGCCCTGTATATGCCCGCGATTTGAAAGCGCAGGGCGCAATGACGGCGCTGCTTAAGGATGCTATAAAGCCAAATCTTGTACAGACGCTTGAGGGTACACCCGCTATTATGCACGGCGGACCGTTTGCGAATATTGCGCACGGCTGCAACTCGCTGAGAGCAACGCGGCTCGGTCTTAAGCTGGCTGATTACTGCATTACCGAGGCGGGCTTTGGCTCTGACCTCGGCGCTGAGAAGTTTTTTGATATTAAGTGCCGTGTCGGCGGACTTAAACCGTCGGCGGCCGTCGTAGTGGCTACCGTCCGTGCCCTTAAGTATAACGGCGGCATGTCTAAAGACGATGCAAAGGCGGGAATTGAAAATATCGACATGCTTAAAAAAGGCATAGTTAATCTTGGTGCACATGTTGATAATATGAAAAAATTTGGACTGCCGGTTATTGTCGCTATCAACCGGTTCGGCACCGATACTGATGCGGAACTCCAATTTATTGAGGACTATTGCCGCAGTCTTGGCGTCGATTTTGCCATGTCGGAGGTTTTTGCAAAGGGCGGCGACGGCGGAATTGAGCTTGCAAAGCTCGTCGTTAAGGCGTGTGAAAGCGCTTCTGATTTTTCTCCGATTTACAGCACCGGCTGTTCTATTGAAGATAAAATAACCACCATCGCACGCGAAATATATGGAGCAGATGGCGTGGAATTTACTCAAAAAGCCAAGCGCGATATTGCCGAGATAAACAGGCTGGGCGGCGGTGCACTTCCCGTCTGCATATCAAAAACACAGTATTCGCTTTCCGATAATCCCGCGCTGCTGGGCAGGCCGACCGGCTTTAAAATCACCGTCGGCGATGTATATCTGCGCTCCGGCGCCGGATTTGTCGTCGCTATGACCGGCAATATACTTGACATGCCCGGACTGCCCAAAACTCCGGCAGCTGAGGGCATTGACGTTATAGACGGCAAAATTGTCGGGCTGTTTTAAGTTTATATTTGCGGCGGTAATAGCATGGAGTTTACTCAAAAAGCCAAGCGCGATATTGCCGAGATAAACAGACTGGGCGGCGGTGCGCTTCCCGTCTGCATATCAAAAACACAGTATTCGCTTTCCGATAATCCCGCACTGCTGGGCAGGCCGACCGGATTTAAAATCACCGTCGGCGATGTATATCTGCGTTCCGGCGCCGGATTTGTCGTCGCCATGACCGGCAATATACTCGACATGCCCGAACGCCAATTTTGGCTTCAATTTTTGGCAGATGATTAACCATTAGCCAACCAATTATACCGCTTATTGAGCCGTATTTTCTCTGCCTGCATGCGCTTACAAGTATAATTTTACGACTGAAATATAAATTATACTCATGCTGTGTCAGATTATATTTTTATATGGCTGCGTAACTGTATATGTACGTCTTATAAAATTTAGCTCCAAGAAATATGTATGTGACAGGATGAACTGTATGGAATTTATATCCCACTCTTCTGCTGAGACGGAAAAGTTTGCCGCTGAGTTGGCTGTAAAGCTGATAAACAGTACAAAATGTAATACATCCAGTGGGGAGTTTTGCTGTGTAATTGCCTTATTCGGCGGAATGGGAGCCGGCAAAACCGCCTTTGTAAAAGGATTTGTAAAGGGAATTGGCTTTACAGGAGAAGTGACGTCGCCCACCTTTGCGATTGTACATGAATATATCGGCGGGATAGTGCCGATATATCATTTTGACATGTACAGGATTGATACGGAGGAGTCGCTTTACTCCACCGGATATTACGATTATCTCGACGCCGGCGGCTTTATAATCACTGAGTGGAGCGAAAACATTGAGGAATATATTGATGCGGATGCTCTAAGGATTAACATTGAATACGGCGAAGATAACGACTGCCGAAAAATTACTATAGATGGAGATTTTTAAATGCTTATACTTGCTGTTGAATCATCTGCCGCTCCTTCAAGCTGCGCTTTGCTTAAAGACGGCGTTATAATAGCGGACATGCGTACAAATGTAAAGCTTACACACAGCCAAACGCTTATGCCGATGGTGGAGAACATGCTTAAAATCACTAATACGGATGTCGGCGACATAGACGTTTTTGCTGTGAGCCATGGTCCCGGCTCTTTTACCGGCATAAGAATAGGCATAGCTGCTGTAAAGGGGATGGCATTGTCATATGAAAAGCCATGCGTGGGCCTATCTACTTTAGAGGTTATCGCTAATAATATCCCATATTTTGGCGGTATTGTCTGCTCTGTTATGGATGCGCGCCGCGAGCAAGTATACAATGCGTTGTTTGAATGTAAAGGCGACAGACTTTGCCGTGTAACAGATGACAGAGCTATCTCAATAGACGCCTTAGGCCAAGAAATTGGAAATTTAAACCGTCCGTGTATTTTAGTCGGAGACGGTGCGGCGCTCTGCTATAACAAATTAGGGCAAAAATATGATAATCTCTTTATTGCGCCGGCAAATCTGCGTTATCAAAATGCCGCGGCAGCAGCTCAGCTTGCGCTGGATTATTATAATCGTGGACAAACTGTATCTGCAGCAGAACTTAATCCGGTATATCTTCGCTTGCCGCAGGCGCAGCGAGAACTGCTTGAGAAAAAAAGCGCTGGCAGCGCTAATGGGTAAATATATCTGCGGCAATCCGGAAATGCTGATGTCACTCATTCGGATGGCTAATGATTATTCTGTTTATACGCGGTTAGTTTGACTATGCTGAAATCTTCTTAATAGTCTCATAACGTCATTTAACATGGTCTTACGGCTGCTGAGATGAGTTTATATTAATATTAATTAGAAGGGTGATAAAAATGATAGCAATCGGATGTGATAAAGCCGGCATTAATCTTATGAAAGCTGTAATTGAACATCTTAAGTCTGAGGGCAAGGATATAAAATGTTTTGGAACAACTGAAGATAATCCTGTTGATTATCCGGAAATTGCTCTTAAGGTGGCAAACGCCGTCGCCTCTGGAGAATGCAAATACGGCATTCTTATATGCGGTACTGGTATAGGAATGTCGATGGCTGCAAATAAGGTTAAGGGTATACGCGCCGCCGTCTGCTCAGAGCATTACAGCGCCAAATACACGCGTCTGCACAACGACGCCAACATACTTTGCCTCGGCGGACGCGTAATAGGTGAAGAACTTGCAAAAGAATTAGTCGATGTGTTCTTAAACACGGAGTTTGAGGGCGGCCGGCATCTGCGCCGGGTAAACTATATTTCTGATATTGAAAACGGCAGAGTGAAATAATTTGCTCTGACGACTGGGTGAAAAAATGTCTGATAATGTTTTTGTAACTGAGCATCCGCTTATACAGCACAAGCTTACGCATTTGCGGGATAAAAATACCGGCTCTGCAGAGTTCCGCAGGCTGGTAACGGAGATATCGACACTTATGTGTTATGAGGCCACGCGTGATTTACCGCTTATGGAGGTAGAAATCGAAACGCCGATAACTGCTGCAAAATCTAAAGTAATTGCCGGACGAAAGCTGGCCGTTGTGCCGATACTGCGCGCCGGGCTGGGTATGTGTGAAGGCGTTCTGAGTCTTATGCCGGCTAAGGTAGGACATATAGGCTTACAGCGGGACCATGAAACTTTTGAACCCATGAGCTATTACTGCAAGCTTCCGCCAGACATTTCTGAAAGAGACGTTATTGTACTCGACCCCATGCTTGCTACCGGCGGCTCGGCCATATTCGCGATTGACACCATAAAAAAGCATCATCCAAAAAGCATAAAATTTATGTGTATCATTGCCTCGCCTGAGGGAGTAGCGCGCCTAAGCAGCGCGCACAGCGATGTTAAAATATTCTGTGCGGCTGTAGACGAGCGGCTGAACGAAAAGGCATACATCGTCCCCGGCCTTGGAGATGCTGGAGACAGAATATTTGGCACAGACTAACTAAAAGCAGTTTTGTGCTGTAATGCTATATAACTTTACATATTTTAAAAATATTAAATAATATCTTTAAAGCACGCCAATATTATGGTAAAGTTAAATTTCTTTACTCAAATCGTATATATGTATTTTAGTCTATGACATAAGGCAATTTATAATTTAGCTTTTTTAAATTTAACGCGAAAAAAAGCGGCGAAAATTTCGCCGCTTTTTTGTTTTACTGAACTCACTGGATATTCGGATTTATACAGACTATAGCCTTAAACGTCAAACGAAACAAGCTAGTAACAGACGTTGTCTAGTCACAGACAGCTTTTGCTCCGGCGGAGACTAAATGTTCCCGCTTGTTGTATCTATAAATGTAAAAATTATTCCATTATCATTTAATTTACTGATATTATTATCCCGTCAAGATACTCCACGTGACAAACGATGTATGTCTGATTTTCATTTAAAGCAGACATTTTAACCCGCACTTATATTCCTAAATTAACAAGCTCAGGAGATGCCGATATATCACTCAGCTTATAAAACTCACCCGCATCGGTTATAAAATATGCCGCCGTAGCAGACGAATATATTTCAGTGACTTTTAAATCAGATATTTCCTTTACTTCCCTGTTAACATTACTGCTTGACAAATCCACCGCTTTTATTTTGCCGCCGTCGGTATAAATGAGATTATAGCCAAATATGTTAAATACCGCTTCCCCGTTTATCTCATCTATAATTGTGCTGGTCCTGTCATATATCATAAATGCCATGATGGAATTGCTAGTGCTGTAGTATAAGTACTCATTGCTTAGGAAAAATTTATCTACATTGGTACTTACCAGCTGCTCGTTTTCACTGCCGTCAATCATCGCAAAATATATACAGCCGTCGGCGCCTTTATAGTATATACGCGTATTTTCTACATAAAATTGTCCGTCGGCGCATATAAGGCCCAAATCTTTCTGGTCCTTGCCGTTTGTACGCATTTTGCATATGCTGCCGGTGTCGTTTATGTAATAAATCCAGCTGCCTATTACCTGCGGATATCTTAATTCTGCAATATCGGTGCTGTTTAAAAAATTATATGATTTAAGCATCTGCCCGCTTTGATAATAAACCTTTGACTGCACTTCTGAAATATTGGAACATTTGTCTTCGCTTATAACCTCAGTGGTCGTCGTCTGTGCTTCGTCGCTTACCGGAATTTTCAGCAAGCCCTTATCGTCAGATGCATAAAATAAATATCCGCCAGCATCAAGAACTCGGCCGCCGTTCATTATATTGCCATATGTGTTGCCGGCCGAGTAATCGACTATATCCTGCGGCATAATCAGCATGAATATTGCAGCGATTACCACAAGCAGAGCAATAAATGCAATGAACGCCGGCATTAGATATTTCGACGCTCTGCTTTCTTTGACACCGCTCTCTGCTATATCCGCTGTATTTGATGTATTATTCATTTCTGAAGTAATTTTATCATTCATTTTATGTTAACCTCCGAGCCATCAAGCAACAAATCTTAGATATGGTAAAACACTCACGGCAGTTGTTTTCTTGCCCAAGCCTAATATTTTTATGATTTATGTTAACTAATCAAAAGGCAACTTTATATTAAATATTAGATTAGTCTTTACAGAAAATACATATGTGCCGATATATTGACATGAAATCAGATTATTTTGTTCATTACCAGGCCGGTAATAAGCTTTGGGTAAAAATAAGTAGACTTCTGCGGCATCTTTTGGCCGACATTCGCAACATCCTTTATCTGCGATATACGCGTTGGATTCATTATAAAGGCACAATCAGCGCCCTTGTCGGTTAATGAAATCGCCTCGTCTATGTCTCGGGTGTATATGACGTTTGTCTGGTCGGCTATGCGGGCGGCGTCTATTCCCATGGCACTTTCCAACACAAGGCGGTGTAGTATAGAAACATCAAGCTCCATAACCTCGCGGCAGATGGTGCTATGTCTGCATACTTTTTCAAAATCTTTCAGCTTAAACAAGTCGAAACGGCCGCTGGTGTAAAAGACAAACGCCTTATCTCCCCTGTTATATGCTTCCTGGAGCAGTTTAAGCGCCTTTTCCTTTGGCAAATCAGATGCTATATCAAAATATTCCGCGCTTTTTTCTCTGACCGCCTGCGCGCTGAAGCCCTCTACATCATGCACTACGCGGTGCGTCGGATACACGACGAGGCCGGGACTGTTTAAATCAACAAGCGTCATCATTACATAATCAGCGCTGCCGCCCGGCTGCGATTTGCCAAGCTCGCGCATAGCATTTCTGTAATTTATCGCCGTTTCATATCTGTGATGCCCATCGGCGATATACAGCCTGCGCTCTGCAAAATCAGCAGACACGGCCGATATTATGCTCTCGTCGGATGTGCGCCAAAGCCTATGTGTAACGCCGCTGTCGTCGGTTATGCACACCTCCGGCGCGCCGGATGAAATTTTTTCTATATATTCCTGCGTTGTATTTTTTTCATCTATGTATAATGAATAAATCTGGCTGAAATTGCAGCCGGTAGACATCATAAGATTAAATCTGTCGGCCTTGGCTTTCGGCAGCGTCTCCTCATGCGGCAAAATTATACCCTTTGAAAACTCTTCAAGCTTTACCAGCGCTATTATGCCTTTAAAGGACATTGTCCGACCGTTATCCTCGAACTCTTCCTCATATATGTATAGGCTGTCCTTATCGTCCTTTGCGAGTATGCCTTCGCTAAGCCACTCGTTTAGCGTCTCGCCGGCGGTCTCATATGGGTCTTCGCCTTCTCTTGGAAGCTCGAGCCTTATTATGTTATATTCATTGCATCTTAAATACTCTTTACGCTCGTCTTCGCTTATCACATCGTATGGGGGACACACAAGCGACGCCATATCCCCTGCCTTTTTAGTATATCTCAGCCCTTTAAATCCTTTTATTTCAGCCATTGTCATTTTCCCCCTTATTTATTAATTTTATATCCATACAACTCTCAAGTCAACGAAAACTTAATCCGCCGTCTTTGCATGTATATAAAATACATAATACCGCTAAAGCTATGCTTTGACTTAACGGCCTATATAATGTATAATAGCTTGTATGTGTATGCATCAGAAAAGCTTAAAGCTATCAATAAAATTTAAAACCCAATTACTCATAAATTTACGCGCTTTACTCTTTTTCTTTTAGCTTAAGCCTCATAAGCCATGGCATAAGACGGTAAAACTCCGTAAAATAAGCACAATATATTAAAGAAATGTTTACATCTCAATTTAAAGTTTTTGTTATTATAATACTTGATTTATGCTGTGTTCAGGCGGTTTACACATAAGCGCAGATGCTTTCTCATCTGATAATATAAAACTGAGGTGATATAAATGATAGAGGTTAACCACCTCGTCAAGAAATACGGCTCTCATACGGCTTTAAACGATGTCAGCTTTAAGGTCAATGACGGCGAAATTTTAGGCTTTCTAGGCCCCAACGGCGCTGGAAAGTCCACTACTATGAATATCATAACCGGATATCTTTCTGCCACATCCGGCAGCGTTAATGTAAGCGGATATGATATTTTTAACGACCCAATAGAGGTAAAGCGCAGAATAGGCTTTTTGCCGGAACAGCCGCCCCTTTATACCGACATGACGGTTAAAGAATACCTTAACTTTATCTATGAGCTTAAAAAGGTGCGTCTGCCGAGGGAAGCGCATATAAAAGAAATCTGCCGGCTTGTAAAAATAGATGATGTATACAAGCGCCTTATTAAGAACCTCTCAAAGGGATATAGGCAGCGCGTTGGTATTGCACAGGCGCTGGTTGGAAATCCGGAGGTTCTCATATTGGACGAGCCGACCGTCGGTCTTGACCCAAAGCAGATTATTGACATACGCACGCTTATACGCCACCTCGGCAAAACACATACGGTTATACTCTCGTCACATATTCTGTCGGAGGTTCAGGCCTCCTGCGAGCGCGTTATAGTCATAAACCGCGGTGAGATAATCGCCGACGACACGCCGGACAACCTTGCAAAAAATCTTTCGGGCGACAATTCGCTCACAGTACGCGTCGTCGGGCCTAAAAAGGAAATTGAGCAGTCTATTTCATCAATAGGCGGCATAATGCAGTGTGAGTGTTTGGGCATGCGCGAGGGTGATGCGTATGAGTTTAAGATTGAAACACGTCCGCATATGGATATACGCCGCGAACTTTCAGAGAAAATGATGGAAAATTCGTGGAATATAATACTCATGAAATACAACGAATTGTCGCTTGAGGAAATATTCTTACAGCTTACAGATTCCAGAAAGCCGAAAATTAAGCCTAAAAAGGACGTCGAAAGCAATGCTGCCGCCGTGCGCGCAAAAGCGGCGCAGACCGTTAACACCATGCTTGGAAATAAGCAAAAACTTGTAGACGACCCAGATGATAAAAAGAGCGGAAAGGGGAGCAGAAAATAATGGGTGCAATATATAAAAAGGAAATGCGTTCTTATTTTACATCTCCGCTGGCTTACTCGGTGCTGGGAATATTCTACTTTTTCTGCGGTATGTTTTTCACGCTTATTTTCAGTTACGGCTATACTACTCCTACGTTGATGTTTAACCAAATGTTTATTATAGTGCTGTTTATCATTCCTGTACTTACAATGAGGCTGCTGAGCGAAGATAAACGCCAAAAGACGGATCAGTTGCTGCTTACGGCACCAACAAGGCTTTCGGGCGTAGTTATAGGCAAGTTTTTCGCCGCTCTTACAGTGTTTGCCATGGCCATGGCCATGTTCCTTATAACTCAGCTCGTAACATCATTTTTTGCAACCGTTGACTGGATATTGTTTATAAGCAACGCGCTGGGAATGCTGCTTTTGGCGGGCGCCCTTATTGCAATAGGACTGTTTATATCATCCCTCACCGAGAGCCAGTTGGTTGCTGCGGTTGTCGGATTTGCCGTATCTCTGCTGCTCTATATGATGGACAGCCTTGCGGCATCTTTAAATATCAATATTATTACAAAGCTCGTTTCATGGATATCATTTTACGAAAGATACTCCTCTTTCACACAGGGCACGTTAAGCTACGCTGATATAATATTTTTCGGCAGCGTTGCGGCATTTTTCCTCTTTCTTACCGTCCGCGTGCTCGACAAGAAAAGATGGGCATAAATTCCCCCGACGCATGCTGTCAGGCTCACGGCAGGTATGCTGTTTATGTTAATATGTGGGCCGGAAAGGTTATCGAAATATGAGCAAGAAAAATGATATTAATGATATGTACGAGGCCGAAAAGGCTGATGAGGCAAAAAAAGCTTTGCGTTCAAAGAAAAAAGCTTTAAGAAATTCAGGCAAAAACAGCGATATCAATGATATGTATGAAGCTGAAAAGGCGGCTGAGGTGAAAAAAGCTCCTCGTCTGCGCGGCCGTGCGCTTAAGCAGGGCGGTTTTGTGATAGCCATGACGGCTATTGTGCTTGTCGTTATAATTGTTATAAACGTTATTGCTACTACGCTTTATAATAAATATCCGTTAAGTTTTGATTTGACGGCCGACCAGCATTTTACCATTACTGATGAAAATCAGGAATATATAAGAAATATAAACAAGCCGGTTACTATATATGCACTGTCGCCGGAAACCGACTACGCTACAAATTTGCAGACCATGCTGTCTTACCAGGGTTATTACGGCTCGGTTGATTTATATGCGCAGCAGACTTATGAATTTTTGCTCAGCTATGCTAAAATAAACAATAACATACAAATTGTCTTTGTCGACCCAGACCAGCCGGAAATGCAGGATATATCTCAGAAATATTCAGATGTTTCACAAAGCATGAACTACTGCGACCTCCTCGTCACTTCTGAGTTTGAGCTTAACGGTCAGACAATCTCGCGTCATAAGCTTATATCCTCCACGGACTTTTTTGAAACAGAAACTGACAGCTATGGCTACTATACCACCATATCCGGTTCTAACCTTGAGTCGGTACTGACCTCTGCGCTTTATACTGTAACATCCGAGCGCACATATTATGTTGGCAATATAGCGTCGCACAATACATCGGCTATTGACAATTATTCCACACTGCTGGAAAACAACAATTATGTAGTTGAAGAAATCAGCAGTCTTGTTACAGCCGATATTGACTCAAAATATGACATAGTCGTTCTTTGTGCTCCAACTGAGGACTTTAGCGAAGAAGAGGTAAATAGGCTTTCAGCTTTCCTTGAGAACGGCGGCAACTACGGTAAATCGCTTATTTATATCGCCAGCTCTAACCAGGGCGAGCTTCCGAATTTAGAGGAGTTCCTTTACGAGTGGGGTTATACCTTTAAATCGGGTACTCTTTATGAGACTGACTCAGGATATCATCGTACCGGCAGAAACACTGAAGTGTTGTCTATGGCCGAGTCTAATGACATATTAGAGGTTCCTTCAAGCTATTATTTCTATGTTTCAGATTATAATAAGCCTATACTTATAGAAAGCCCGAATAATTCGGCTTACTCTGTAAAATCACTCGTCGGCTTTAACGACACGACTGTAATATATCCTGCAAATGCGCCGGAAGATTGGACGGCGGACAATGCAGAAAAAGGTGATTTTGTTCGTGCAGGTATGAGCACATACACCACATACAGCGGCATAGACCCCATAACATCTAATGTTGTTGCTCTGTCCAGCGCTGATTTTATAAACAATTCAACCGTATCGTCGTCATATGTCTACAACCTTAATCTTATGCTGAGCCTTTCAAATCACCTTGTGGGCGCGGCCGATGAGATAACCTTTACTAATAAGGTAATTGAGAGCGATACCTTTAGTCCTACTGAAGCTAACGTTAATGTTGTAAGATGGATATTTGCCATAATTGTTCCTATACTCGTTATAGCCGCCGGCATTTATATCTTCGTCAGGAGGAAGAATTTATGAGTTCCGACAACACAAAAAAAGACAAATCATTTTCTGCCGGCGAAAATGGCAATATAACTAATGGCCAGTCAGCGGCGCAGGATAATGGAAAAGGCGAAAATGAAAACATAGAATACGCCTTAGAAGATGAAAAAATTCCGGATACAGGCTTTATTGATGAAAATTCCAGTATATTTACTGCGCCGACAATTAAGCCGCCAAAAAAGAAGAAAAATTCTAAAAAATCAAGAATAATAAAGCTTATTATTGCAATTATAGTTATGCTTGCGCTTGTAGCTGCTGCCGTCGGCATTGTGCTTATCTTCGGTGAATCTGGCGGAGAGGATGTTTCATCTTCTTCAAGCAGCGGTTCATCCATAAGCCTTAAAGCAGTGTCTACATCGGACATCAGCCGCGTAGAAGTGCATAATCAGTATGGCAGCTATGTAATATCGGCTGCCGGAGATAACTCTTCTGAAGAGAGTGACTCTGATAATTCGAGCGGCTCCAGTTCTTCCAGCTCCTCTAGCGACGACTTAAGCTGGAAACTCGAGGGCGTCGACGAAAGAATTCCAATAGACGACGAGGTCATAGCCGGAATACCTGAAGCGGCCGCTACTGTAAATGCACAGCGCAAGCTTACTGATACATCAGACAGTTTATCAAATTATGGCCTTGACAATCCTGAAATAACCATTAAGGTCACCCTTAAAGGTGGAGAAGAATATACAATAAGCATAGGAGATGCAACTTCTATTGCTTCGGGCAGATATATTCAGGTGTCAGGAGACGATGCAGTTTATCTGTCAGAAAGCGGATATGAGGAGACTTTTGACACCTCCACCGCATATTTTGCAGAGCTTGTTATTGTAAGTGCACTTGAGGAAAGCAGCACATATTCAAAGTATTTCTCAAGCGGAGATCTTATTGGATTTGACAGCATAAAGCTTTCCGGCTCAACGTATCCGCAGCCGGTCGAGCTCGTATATACTCCTGACGATTCCCTTTTAGCTTATCAAGTGACAGCGCCTATTCATGATTATGCGAATGAGGTTACTGCCGTTGATATATTGTCACCGCTTTCGGGATCGCTCTATGCAGCTGAAACATATGTCCTAAGCCCAGATGCTGCTACGCTCAGCGAATATGGCTTTGATAATCCTACAAGTGTTGTGGAATACACAATTAAGGATGTTCAACTCAAGGTAACCGTTGGAAAATCAGACGGCAATGGCTATTATGCCGTAATGATAAACGATATACCGGCCATATACAAGGTAACGGAAACAAATATCGAGTTTGCACTTCATTCTACCGACAGTATATATTATACAAGCATACTTGTGGAGTCTATAGCCGATATACAGTCTGTAACCTTTAAAACCCCAGATAATGAATATCTATTCGAACTTGAGCATACATCTACAACCACTACTGATGAGGACGGCGAGACAGAGACTAAGACGGATATTATAGTAAGATATAACGGAGCTGAGATATCCTCTGTTGATTTCAGGACTTTCTATCAGCACCTTCTGCTTATGAAATCTGTTGAAGCGCTTCCGTCAGATATTCCGGAAAGTGAGCCGGAATATGTTTTAACCCTTACGCATGTTGACTCAAGCATTCCTGATACGGTGATTGAGTTTACGAAATACTCCGCTCGCAGATACATTGCCGAAAAGCAGGGCGGCAGGCAGCTCTGTATAACATCGGATACTGTAAACGCATACGTGACGTATGTTCAAAATTTGATAAACGGTGAAGAAGTGCCTGAGCCATAAGCCGCTTTAGCAAAAGCACAGAATGCTATTAAGCTTAAGTAATGTTCTAAACGTCGCAAATCCTTTTGTTAGATTTATTTATGGAAAGACTTATATAATATTAATAGTTCTAATCTCAGCTTTTACAAAAACAGATGTAACTATTTATAAATTGGATACATGCTTTGCTGAAAGCTGCAGGCAGAAAAAATTATTTACATTAATAATTGATGCAGAAGTCTTTCTTAGCCCTCGGATTTACCGGGGGCTTTGTCTTTTTATGATAAAACAATCCGGCTGATGCCTTAATTTAGCACAGCCGAATTGCTCAAATTGCTATTATCATAATAAAGATAAGAATCAGCTAAAAAACGCCGCAAAGCAATATCAAATACTATAATGCTTAAAACACTCAGGCAAATAAAAGCCTGTACTGCAATAGTATTTCCAGCGGTACTGTTTAAATTTATGGCATGTAAATTCCGCCGTTCGGAGATACATACTGTCCTGTCATATACTTATCGCGAATAAGGAATTCCATTGCTATGGCAATATCCTCAACATCTCCTATATCGCCCATCGGAATCCCCATTTTAAGCGCCTGAACCTCGTCTTGATTAACACCGCGCAGCATGTCCGTCCAAATCATACCCGGACATATGCAATTAAAGCGTATATGCTGCTTGCCAAACTCCATAGCCAACGCACGAGTCATTCCTATAAGCCCCGCCTTTGACGCGCAGTAATCCGCCTGATTTGCCACTCCCATAAGTCCGCCTATGGACGACGTATTTATGACACAGCCGCCACCTGCCTTTACCATATAAGGCACTACAAAATGGCACATGTGAAATGCGCTTATAAGATTTGTTTCTAATACGGCCATGTATTTCTCACGGGGTAAATCGCAGAATGCAGCATTATTTGTTATTCCGGCATTATTTACTAATACGTCTATTTTTTCTCCAAATTTTTCTACCGCGGCTTTTACAAGCTTTTCGCAGTCTTCATATTTAGATACATCGGCCTGCACTGCATAGCCTTCTACCCCATACTTCTCTTTAAGCGTGTCAACTAACTTTTCCGTCAACGCCTTAGAACTGTCGGAGCGGTAGTTTATTACTACATTATAGCCCATTTCTCCAAGCTTCATTGTCATGGCTTCTCCTATACCGCGTGAGCCGCCGGTTATTATTGCTGTTTTCATATTTTGCACTCCTTTGTTATTATTTTATCAATTTTAATTATATCATATTAGTATACATTGTAAATGCGCCATTTTACTAAATTATAATTATTTTTTTGTATGCTCAAAACAATTGTATGCTCTTAAAATTTTCCTTTATTCGTCAATATGTTTTACAATCGTTTAAAAATTAATACATGCCTTATTACAAATACAAATCTGGCTTATTTTTAATTTTAAAATAGTCATTTCTTTACTATCTCTGCTAATAAGTCAATTTTGTACTGCATATTCGCTGACGTATTATCATCATATGTATTAACCTACAAATTACAATGCATTATCAAAAGTATTATGCGGATTTTTCACATTTTTTATTGCTGACATCAAAGATATTGGAATAATGCAATTAGTGTTAATACATCTAAGCTAAAATCTATAAATTGCAGTTCAATGTGTATCTTGCTGCAAACCCGAGAGCTGGCTTTTAATCTGCAGCCGTCTATATTATTCAGCCGGTCGCTTAGGCTTATGCCAGCTTTTAAATCTTTTCCTACAACGCATTAAGTCCACAACAAAAAAAAAAGCGCTGTGCATATTTATGCACAGCGCTGATATAAAAACTATTTGTCCTTGTCCTGCTCTTTTATAATCTTATTATATATCTCATCCGCCTTGCTGGGAGGTTCAATACCATCTGGTTCCGGAATAACAGCATCTTCACCGTTTTCAGCTTCTCTTTGCTCATCTTCGTACTTTTTCTTTATTTTGCCGATATACTCAGTACCGCCGGCAAGCGACGAACACAGGAAAACAATTATATATATAGCGGAAGCTATAAGCAGCGGACTTGGCAGTTCTGTCTGATGGAGCAGCGCGCCGTTGCCCGTAAACTTGATAAAATAATACGGCAGCGTGCAGGCAAGTGAGTATACAGCTGCACAAATTCCAAATCCATAGGCCCACCTTACCGCTTTCGGATATCCGGCGTCGGCAATCATCCTGCCGTGGAAAAGCCAGAAAACCAGCAAAAAGCAAATCATTGCAGTATTATTTACATTATCAGAAATATTCGCAATTCCAGAATGCTCGGTAAATACTATAGCCAGCTTAATCGCCGTCATAATAATTACCGCCGCCGGAGCAAATCCGGCCGGACGTATTCCCTGCCACTGGGCATATGTATAGTAAAGGAAAAATAGCAGCGACAACACTGCAAACGCAATATATAGCAGATATAAATAAAACAAAAGTCCCTTAGACGCACTTAAAACCACTGCCGAAGAAAATTCCTCTGACAGCATGACCATAAATATATCCACAACAATTGCCGCTGCCATAACAAGGCTCATAATAAATACCGGCCTCGACTTTACCGGAGCAGCAACCGGATATTTCTTACGTGTACTCCCGTAAATTAGCAATATAAGCATAACTGCAAGAGTTATACCCAAAATGGTGTATCCGGCCGCTTCAAACCCATCCTTATAAAATCCGCTGTCAGCATTTATAAGCAGCGCCTGCTCAACTGTGCGCAATATTACAATAAGTGCCGAAGGTATCAAAAACCATAGAAGCAAATGCTTTACTTTCATAATTACCGCCTTTATCTCTCAGAAATAGGAGTATAGTCCCTTTTCTTCATTATTGCCTTATAAGCTGGGCGTATAATCCTGCCGCAGGTGGCAATTTCTTCAATCCTGTGTGCGCACCAGCCGGCTGTGCGTGCGACGGCAAAAATCGGAGTATAAAGCTCAGGCGGTATATTGAGCGATTTATATACAAGCCCTGAATACAAATCGACGTTTGCGCATATATTTTTAGTGTCACCCTTAAACTCTGCAAATACTTCCGGAGTAAGCTCTTCTACCGCCTCCAGCAAATCAAAATCATCGCCATAGCCTTTCTCGTGGGCAAGGTTGCGAGCATTTTCCTTAAGTATGATTGCACGGGGGTCACTCAGCGTATACACAGCATGACCCATGCCGTATATAAGTCCTGAGCCGTCTCCCGCTTCCTTTTTCATTATCTTTACCAGATAATCCTTTATTTCACCCTTGTCCTTGTGGTTCTTTACTCCAGCCTTAATATCCTCCAGCATCGCCATAACCTTTATGTTGGCGCCGCCGTGACGCGGGCCCTTAAGCGAGCCTATCGCTGCGCCTATCGCTGAATATGTATCGGTGCCGGACGAGGTTACCACCCTTGTCGTAAAGGTCGAATTGTTGCCGCCGCCGTGATCGGCATGCAGTATAAGGCATAAATCCAAAAGCTTTGCCTCAATATCGGTAAATTCCCTGTTGGGGCGCAGAGAAGAAAGTATAAACTCTGCCGTGTGGTGCGCCGTATTATTAGGATGTATGAACATGCTTTCGTGGTCGAAATGGCGCCGCTTTACCTGATATGCCCACACCATCATCGACGGCATAAGCGCAATAAGGTTTATCGACTGCATCAGCACGTTCATAAGCGATGTATCGTCGGGATTGTCATCGTAAGCATAAAGGCCTAAAACACACCTCTGCAGCTTGTTCATTATGTCCTTTGAAGGGGTTTTTATTATAATATCTTCGGCAAAATATTCCGGAAGCTCTCTGCAAAGCGCTAAAAGGCTCTGAAAATGCTCTAACTGCTCCGCCGTCGGAAGTTCGCCGAATAAAAACAGCCATACCGTTTCCTCAAAGCCGAAGCGCCCTTCAGCCGCCGCTCCCGCTACTATGTCCCGGACGTCTATGCCCCTGTAAATAAGCTTGCCGTCCGTAGGCTCTTTCTCGCCCTCGCTTATAACATATCCGTGTACGCTGCATATCTTCGTAAGGCCCGCCATTACGCCAGAGCCGTCAGGATTCCTAAGCCCCGTCTTTACATGATATTTTTCATTAAAAGTAGGGTCTATGCGGTTATTTTTTTTAACCTGCTCGCATAAACTGGACAAGACGTCCTGTGAAATTCTATCGTTCACGTTGTTTTCACCTCCGCAATTTTACCAGTCAACTTCTATACCGGGTATTATATAATTTTATCGCAACTAATATTATAAGTCAATAAATATATTATCAAACCCTTTCAGGAGAAATTATTATGAAGCACTTTTATACCCTTGTTCTGTCAGTCTTTCTTGCGCTTATGATTGCCGTTCCGTCAATTTCGCTCATTCCCCGAGATAACGGCGGAGGCGGAGGATTATCAATAACTGAGCCGGAGTTTGGCAGCACCTTTAAGGTATATATGCATGAAAAAAATGAAGTTGTCACGCTTTCGGCAGAGGATTATCTTTTCGGTGTAATTGCCGGCGAAATATCTTTCGACTATGGCGATGAAGCTATAAAAGCACAGATAATCGCATCATATACATTTGCCATGCGCCGCAAGGAGCAGCGCGCCGCGCAGCCGGATGCTTCTATTTTAAACGCCGATATAACCGACGACCATACTATAGACCAAAATTATCTTGACGAAGAGGCCGCGCGCTCAAAGCTCGGCGATTCTTACGACAGCTGCCGCTCCCGCTTTTCGGAGCTTATGAAAGATGTACAGGGGTTATGCATGAGATATGACGGAGAGCTTATTTTGGCTGTTTATCACGCAATATCCGGCGGACGCACCGAAGCGGCCGCAAACGTCTGGGGCTCCGATATGGCGTATCTCAAGCCAGTAGAAAGCGTCGGGGATTTGCTCGACCCAAGTTATATGAGCACCGTTACATATACCGCACAGGAGTTTTTACAGCATCTTTATGAGATGGATGCCGGCGTCAGCGGCACAGAAATGCAGGCCGTGCCCGACGCTTCCACCGTTGACTGCGCCGCTATGATAACTCAGCCAAAGTGCTCTGACTCCGGCACGGTTTTGGAATATACTCTTAACTCAAAGGTGTATACGGGACAGCAGATAAGAAAATATTTCGCTCTGCGCTCGGCCAACTTTGACCTTACATATTCCAACGGCAGTTTTACCTTTACCGTACGCGGCTATGGTCACGGTGTTGGCATGAGCCAGACAGGCGCAAAATATATGGCCGAGCAGGGCAGCAGCTATGAAGAAATCCTCAACTGGTACTATACTGATATTTCCATCGAAAAATATCAGTAATCCGGCTCACGGTAAAACCAGAGGTCTAATTAAGCCTCTAAACAAGTACAATCCCAGCTATTCTCTTAAAAGGCGCTGAAAAACTGTCATTTGTCTTCTTCACCCGAGCCAAAGCAATTCTCTCTGCCCTACATTTTCATTCTGCCACAAACAATTTCCCGTTCGCTCGACATATAGACATATCTTTTTCTCTCGCACGCATATATAAGGATTTTGTTAAGCTTGAGGTTAAAATAAAATATCTTTTTAGCCGCTAACTTTTTTGCCGCCCTGCCGCACGCAATGTTTAGGCTGTGTTTTTTGAAGATAAATTAGGTTTTTGTCTTCCATTTATTTAACATTTTTGCATTTAGTCGCCGATATAGACGTGAGACATGCCTCTGAATTTTTTAGATGAAATTTTGAGAAGATAATAAATCCCATATTTATAATAAATTGCAATTTTATTATTAAATTGAGCAATTATTGATTAAATGCTGTGTCAAATGCTTCGCTTTCGGAATAGTATAAATCAGGTGAAAAATTTATTTTGTAATATCTGGAGGTTATTTTATGCCTGATTTAAATTGCCCCATGTTCTTTTTAGGCTCTACTACTCCCAAGGGTTTCAGCCCGTTTTTCGACACGGTTTACGGTTTAGAGGAAAGCTGGAGAGTATACATATTAAAGGGCGGCCCCGGCACTGGAAAGTCAACGCTGCTCAGCAAGACGGCAGCCATGGCTATTGCGGCCGGCAAGGAAGTACAGATTATTCCCTGCTCCGGCAATCCCGACTCGCTTGATGCTGTAATTCTTCCTAAAGCAAAGGCGTTTGTTCTCGACGGCACTGCTCCGCATGTTATGGAGCCAAACTACCCGGGAGTCTGCGAGAATATTGTTAATCTCGGCGAGTTTTATGATTCCGACAAGCTTTTTAGGCAGAGAGATAAAATAATACCTTTGTTTAAGGAAAATGCCGCTTTAAACAGTCGGGCCAGACGATACATATCTGCCGCGGGCTCTCTTGTCAGCGACAGTTACCGCATTGCGCTTGATTATACCGATACTGAAAAAGCCGTAAGATTTGCCGGTGCATTTGCAAAACGCGAATTGCCGTCAAAAAAAGGCGAAGCGCATGAAACTTTTAGGCTGCTTTCTGCCATTACGCCATATGGAAGTATATTCTTCGAGCATACCCTGCACAGCCTGTGCGACCGCGTAATAGCTATAGAGGACGAATACGGCGCAGCCTCAAGAGTAATCATGTCGACACTGCGTTCGGCCTTTTTAAACAGCGGATACAGCATAATCACCTGCCCATGTCCAATGGCTCCGGATGAGAGCATAGACCATATTATTGTACCAGAAGCATCGTTTGCGGTATGCACGTCAAACAGATATCATAAGGTAGAAAAGGCGACCAGACGCATTCACTCCCGTCGTTTTACCGATATGTCGGCACTGCGCAGCCGTAAGCAGAGGCTCTCCTTTAACCGCCGCGCCATAAAAGAGCTGATGATAAGCGCGTGTGAAATACTTCATGATGCAAACAGCGTGCACGACAAACTTGAAGAATATTACATAGACGCCATGGACTTTAAAGGTGTAGAAAAGGTCCAAAATAAAATAGTTGAGAGTATATTAAATTTATAGTTGTTATATCTTTTTAAATTATAAAAGCTATGGCAAAGACCTCCCCGATATTTTTAGTTATGTTGGCATACCTTAACTTTAATCTATCGAGGAGGTCTTATTTTGTCCATAGCTTTAAGTTTTTCCTTGCCATTGGCAGAGCCAGTGGTTCACTTTTGCAATTGGTAAATAAACATCCACCGGCAAAGCCGGCGGTATTTCATGCAGGTAAAGCCATATGCTCCTCGCAGATGCGTAAAACGCATAATATGGTCTGCCAGCCGCGCTCAGACTGATGCTTGCCGCCCGTGAACTGGCCGACCTCACTCATCGTCAGCTGTTTGCTTAATTCGCTCCTTCAATTGCTTCGTAATGCATTTCGATATGCGGCGGGCAAAATTGCCCGCCGCATCCGCGCAGTTCCTGCGGCACAAGAACTCCCAGCTTTGATATTTGTATTTTCTCTCCCCCCTATTTTTCATATTCATTTCGTGTATGACAGACTATTTATCTCGTTCAGATGTATCAGAATGCCCGCCTTATTGCCACAGGCTTCCCCGAGCCACACGTCTAACGCGTGGTTTTACTATATAATAAAGAACCGCTTAAAGCGGCTCTTTATTTTTGGCGATTTATGATACTCAATAAAAATTACCAACTGTATAGTCAATAAGCCGCGACATATCTACGCTATGATATAACATTTGGGGATAAACATGCATTTTCGAGCGTATCAGCAGTATTCCCGCTCTATCTAAACACGAATTACGGCCGGGCTTAGCCCAACATATGAGATAATTCAGCATAGAGCGGACTTTCGAGCGTATTAGCAGTATTCTCACCCTATCTAAATACGAATTATAGCCGGGCTTAGCCCAACATATGATAATTCCGCACAGAGCGGACTTTCGAGCATATCGGCAGTATCCCCATTCTATCTAAATACGAATTATAGCCGGGCTTAGCCCGATTTGTGAGACAAAAGTATAAATGACAGAATAACTTGGACGGAGTCTGAATATGTATTAATTGAGCTATGTTAATTTGGAGGAATGTTAATGCAGAACGAAAGCAGAGGGCTTACATCGTCAGAGGCCGCAAAGCGGCTTGAGCAGTACGGCTCAAATACGCTTAAAAGCGGAAAAAGAATACACCCTTTAGCAATATTTTTCAGCCAATTCAAGGACGTTCTCATAATAATACTGTTAGTCGCAACGGTAATATCGTTTATAATGGGAGAAACTACTGAGGCTATAGCTATTGTAGTAATAGTAATAGTCAATGCTTTTTTAGGGTTTATCCAGGAATACCGTACTGAAAAGACCATTGAAGCGCTAAGAAACATGGCGGCGCCCACCTGCCGAGTAACGCGCGACGGCGAGATTAAAGATATTCCCTCATCAAGCCTTGTGCCCGGCGACCACATATTGCTGGACAGCGGCGACCGCGTCCCGGCAGATGCAAAGCTGCTTACGGCTTATTCCATGAAAGTAGATGAATCCATTCTGACGGGCGAATCTGTACCGGTTGATAAATCCTCCGGCAAAAGCGGCAGCGCAAGTAATGTGCACATGGGCACTATTATAACATCCGGCCGCGGCGACGCCGTTGTAACGGCCACCGGCATGAATACCGAAATGGGCAAAATTGCCGGCATGTTAGGCGAGATAAAGGAGACGCAGACGCCGCTGCAAAAGCGTCTTAACCAGCTCGGTAAGTTTTTGGCAATAGGCTGCCTTGTAATATGCGCAATAGTCGCCATAACCGGCGTTATAAAGGGAGAAAACATACTCGACATGCTGATAGTCGGCATATCGCTGGCCGTGGCCGCAGTGCCGGAGGGATTGCCCGCCATTGTTACAATTTCACTGGCGCTTGCTGTAAGCCGCATGGTTAAGCGCAAGGCTCTCATACGCAAGCTGCACGCCGTTGAGACGCTTGGATGCGCTTCGGTAATATGCTCGGATAAAACCGGCACACTGACAGAAAACCGCATGACGGTGCGGCAGATGTACTCCGGCGACAAGATTTACGAAATATCCGGCGAAGGGTATGACGGCAAAGGCAGCTTTAGCATATCCGGCGCAAAGTCCGACCCGCTCATGAGTCAGAGCGCTAAAATGTCGCTTATTATAGCTGCCGTTTGCAACAACTCGGAAATTCAAACACGCGGCGGAAAAATCTCCGTTTACGGCGACCCGACCGAGCTTGCCCTGCTGGCGGTCGCGAAAAAGAGCGGTGTGGACATATCCGGCGTCCGCCGAATAAGCGAAATACCCTTTGATTCCGATAGGAAACGCATGTCAGTGACGGTTAATATAAACGGGCAGGGCTACATTCTAACAAAAGGAGCGCCGGACGTTATACTCAGCCTGTGCACAAAAGTAAGCACATCCTCCGGCATTGTTCCGCTCACGCCTGAGATAAAATCGCGCATACTTTCGCACAATGAGAAAATGGGCGCCGCGGCGCTGCGCGTTATAGGCGCGGCATACAGAGAGATAAGGGCGTCTGAAAGCGGAGAAAGCGCTGAGCACGGCCTAATTTTTACCGGACTTTTCGGTATGATAGACCCGCCGCGCAAGGCGGCGTACAAGGCGGTAAAGACCTGCAAAACCGCCGGCATTAAGCCGGTTATGATAACCGGCGACCATAAGCTTACCGCTATGGCCATAGCTAAAGATTTAAAAATATATAAGGACGGCGATGCTGTTTATACTGGTCAGGAGCTGGACGCCATGGACGACGCTGCCCTTGCAAGGGCGGTAAGAAAGGCGTCGGTATTTGCCCGCGTTTCTCCGAGACATAAGCTGCGCATTGTCCGCGCTTTCCAGAAAAACGGCCACATAGTCGCCATGACGGGCGACGGAGTAAACGACGCCCCTGCAGTAAAAGAGGCCGACATAGGTGTATCAATGGGAATTACCGGCACCGACGTCACCAAAGAGGCCGCCGGCGTAATACTTCTCGACGACAACTTCGCAACCCTCATAGCCGCCGTCGAAGAAGGCCGAGTAATATACAGAAATATCCGTAAATTTATCCGTTATCTGCTAAGCTGCAACGTCGGCGAGGTGCTTACGATGTTTGTCGGCATGCTGCTTGGGTTCCCGGTTGTGCTGCTCCCCATACAGATATTATGGGTAAACTTAGCGACCGACGGACTGCCCGCCATAGCTTTAGGGCTTGACCCGCCGGACGACGACGTCATGCAGCATCCGCCGCGCAGAGCAAACGAGGGAGTATTTTCCGGCGGGCTGCTGTTTAAAATTATATTTCGAGGCATTTTAATAGCCGCATGTACCCTCTGCACCTTCTGGATTATACAAATATCAGGCGGCAGTCTGGAGGCGGCCCGCACCGGCGCTTTTATGACACTCGTTTTAACTCAGCTTATACACGTTTTCGAATGCAAATCTGAGGAGCACAGTATTTTCAAAATACATCTTCTTAACAATAAAGCGCTTATTCTTGCGGTACTGTCATCTCTCATACTGCTGCTGTCGGTAATATACATACCGTTCCTTTCGGATATCTTCAGCACCTCTCCGCTCAGTCTCCATCAGCTCATTTATGTCATGCTGATAACGCTTATATGCCCAATAGCCGGAGCTGTTGTTACCCGGAAATAATTGAATATACACTATAAATTTATTTCCTTAATTATCCTACTCATTAATGATAAACAATAATGCTTATAAGACTAATCAGCCTGTTAATATAAAACAAACGGGAGGAGCTAAAATATCAAGCTCTTCCCGCTTATGATTTTATAAAATGCCGGCGTCAGTTCTATATATAAGCCTTAGCTGCATATATCTTCAAGCATTAAGCTCATATATTTTCATAAGCCCGTAAAAAACCAAATCTTTATCAAATATATAACTCTCCGGCAGAGCGCCCCGCACAGCGGCGGCGTTGCCGCCCGTGACTATTCCGGCAAAGCTCTCTCCAAGCGCTGACGACACATTGGCAAGATATCCCTTTGCAAATTCAGCCGTCGCATAGTAAGCGCCTGCCAGCATGCACTCGCGCGTATTAGAGCCTATAAGGCGTATGTCGTCCTGCGGCGTTATGTACGGAAGCTGTGCAGTATTTTGCGACAAAGATTTAAGCATGGTGCTTACTCCCGGCACAATCGCACCGCCTAAAAATACCCCGCCGGCCGATAAAACATTAGCAGTAGTCGCTGTTCCAAAGTCAAAAACTACCGCCGGCAGGCTGTATTTTGCCGCAGCACCGCAGCATGCCGCAATACGGTCGGCGCCGAGCAGCGCGGCATCATAATGCGATATGTCTATATTTAAGCTTGCATGCGCGCCGGCAGAAATCGGTACATGTCCCGTAATCGCTTCAAGCGCTGATGCCACTGCGTTGCTTTTCTCCGGTACTACTGATGCAAATACCCCGCCGTCGGGATTATCTGTTTTTAATATGCTATCAGATATAAGCGATATAAAATCGTCGGTACAGCTATACTCGGATGTTGGAAATAATATCGTCTTTCCTGAGCAGAAAACGGCGGTATTCGTGTTGCCGACATTTACAGCAATTATCATACATTCTCCCCTATTGCTTTTTTAACAAAGCTCAGTATATCATCTACCGCCGCAAGCGCACCATTTCCGGTATCGCCGCAGGCAAGCCGGCCGGAACGCGGCTCTATTACCTGCCATCCCCGCTCTTTGAGTATCTGCAGATTATTCTGCACCGCCTCGTTCTCGTACATCCGGCAGTTCATTGCCGGCGCAATAATGCGCGGCACATTTTTTACCGCCAGTATACAGGAGGTCAGCATGTCGTCTGCTATTCCGCCGGCTATTTTGCCGATTATATTAGCCGTCGCCGGAGCTATAAGCAGTGCATCGGCCGACTTCGCCAAATCTATGTGGGCTATAATGGATGGCTCGTCTTCCTGAAGCACATCGGTATATACCCGATTTTTAGTGAGCGACTGCATAGTAAGCGGAGTTATAAATCCAGTTGCCGCCGCCGTCATTATAACATTTACATTACAGCCTGATTTTACGAGTCCGTTTGCAATGTCCGCAGCCTTGTATGCCGATATGCTGCCCGTTACTCCCAAAATTATGTTTTTCATAAATCTGCTCCTTCTTAGTGGTAATGCGTTTATCAATATTTACACCGACACACTCTGCCAAATTATGGCAGGTTATTTTATCTTAAATGATGCCAAAAATATATAATTTTTATTGCCGGACGCATTTGAGATTAATTCATCTGTAATGATAAACACCTTTACAAATATTGCATTAAAACATTTTGCATTGCTCTCTTGCTATATCGGCGATTTTCCCCGCTATATCCTGCTTTGTTGAGCACCGGATTACATCGCCAGCTTTTGATATAATGAAGGCCTCATGCTTGTCACCGCTTATGCCGGTTATATCGTTGGCTATCATATAATCGCAGTTGTTTTTTTCAGCAAGCTCTGATGCGCGCTTATAGAGAGTATCAATATCGGCGCCAGCTAAAAGTTTAAAGCCAAATAATATGGAATTGGGGCAGAGCTCTTTAATAAGACTTATAACCTTTTTTGTGGGTTTTAATATTATCACCGAATCCTCAACGCCCGACGGAAGCTTTGAGAGCTTTCCCACATTGCCCCAGACGTTATCGCCCTCAGCATTTGCATCGCTGTTTTTTATGCATTCGCCATTTTCAGTTGAGCCGGTCTGACGCCCAAACTCACCGGACTGTACCGCGTTTATAAATTCGTCTTTGCTCAATCCCGCGTTGCAGGACGACTTAAACATGTCATAAAGCTCATGCAGAGACGTTACCCTCTCTACGGTATAATCGCTTACCGCCATAGCGTGCACTATGATATCGTATTTATTCTCACTAAGCAGTCGGCGCATAATATCATACAAGTCCTGCGCTGTCTGGATATAATGCACATTGCAGCCCGGTGCAGGAGAGGCGGCAGACTTTACCGTTATATATGTCACCTCAGCACCCATGCCTATAAATTCAGATGAAATAAGACTGCCAAGCCTTCCGGTGGAAGTATTTGTTATCTTTCTGACGCTGTCTATATTTTCCGACGTACCGCCGGCTGTTATAAGTACTTTCATGGCTTTCACATCCAATATTTTTCTTAAATATACATATTTACCGTACTATTTACATATATCGAAAAGTAAATTCTATCACCGCTCATAACTGAAGAGTAATGCGCATTCATAATCCCATTTTAAACGGACGCTTATTTACTATATACAATCAGCCCGCCGATTAAATATACACAATACATTTTCATTATGAGCTTTAAAAGATGCATCTGCGTTAGAGTTTATATAAAGCTCCTTGTACATCGTCGCTAAATCTTTTAATGAATGCGGCGTTTTAAGTGCTCGCTTATATACGGTCAAGCATGCTCTCCATAACGGAAAACTGCCTTTGCATGCATTCCTCTGTCAAGCCGCCGAAAAGCGCAAGCACGCTTAGCCCCTCTATCTCAAACATAAAATGCTCGGCAAGATTATCTATATTATCTCCCTTAAGCTTGCCCTGCCGCACCCCCAGCATAAGTATCTCGCTTATGGTCTCTTTTACCTTTTGCATCTGTGATTGCTGGAATTTATGGTCGTCGCCCGATTTATGTGTAAAAAAATACTCATACATAGAGCGCAAAAGACTGTTTTCCATATGCATAAGCCGCTGCTTATGCTCTTCAAAATACCGCTTAAAAAGTGTGTCAAAGTCAGTATTTGCCTTTACAGCCGCGCGTATGTCGTCAAATTTGCGCGTAAGACGGCGGTTCATCACCGCTATATATACATCGTCGACAGAGCTGAAATATAAATATATCCCTCCGCGCGATATTCCGCATTCGTCTATTATATCTTTCATGGTAACGCCGATAAAGCCCTTACGGCAGAATACGGTGCGTGCGCTGTCCAGTATGGCGTTTATTTTGGCCTGCCGGCGGCTCGTATTTTCCATTGCCTGCTCTTTTTGCATAATTATCTCCAAAAACATAGTGACATACGTGTCATTATCTGCTATAATAATTATATGACACACGTGTCATTTCGTCAATACAATTTATTTCAGCTTAAAATAATTGAGATTTTATCGTACTAATAAACTATAAAATCAGTTGTGAGACAGCTGAATATAAGCTTATAATTATCTGTGAGAATTATAAATATACGCACATCTAAAAAATAAAGTATTCGCAGTATCGAATACTTAAAATATATACAAACAGCATTATATATTTTATAGTGCGTTATAATAAGACAAAAGCATCTAATAATAATATAAATGTTACATAAATACAGGAGATGGGGATAATGAAAATCACGACGTCATATTTTGCCGAAAGCAAGAATAATGGAAATAAAATCACAATGCTAACCGCTTACGATTATACAACCGCTAAATTGATTGACGAAAGCGGCATAGATGCAATACTTGTCGGCGACTCTCTCGGTATGGTAATGCTCGGCTATGACAGCACGCTTCCCGTAACAATGGATGATATGATACATCACGCCAAGGCCGTAGCCCGTGGTGCAAAGCATGCCTTTGTGGTCGCGGACATGCCGTTTATGTCATATCAGGCGTCGGTTTATGACGCTGTTACGGCGGCCGGCCGGCTGATAAAGGAGACCGGCGTACAGGCCGTAAAGCTTGAGGGCGGCAAAAACGTCTGCCCGCAGATAAAAGCTATTACCGAGGCCCAAATTCCCGTAATGGGGCATTTGGGGCTTACGCCTCAGTCAATCAATGCATTTGGCGGATATAAAATACAGGGCGTAGGCTACGAGAGCGCCAAAAAGCTTATAGATGATGCGCTTGCCGTCCAGGAAGCCGGAGCCTTTTCAATAGTATTTGAGTGCATTCCAGCGCCCTTAGCTGAATTTGTAACAATGCTGCTCGACATCCCCACAATAGGTATAGGCGCTGGCAGCGGCTGCAATGGGCAAGTGCTTGTTTATCAGGACATGCTCAGCATGTACGACGGCGTAAAGCCACGATTTGTAAAGCAGTTTGCAGATATTGGCTCGGCTATGCGCACCGCCTTCGGCGATTATAAAAATGCCGTTCAGACAGGTGAATTTCCTGAGGAAAAGCACACCTATAAGCTCGACAACGATATTTTAAGGAAGCTTATGGCGGAATATTCTCAAAAAAGCAGATAATTATTTTGACAAAAAATACGCTGGCATATTTATCAGGCTTAATTAAATGCGCCGTCACAAATCGATTTTGTTTTAGACGCCGGAAGCTGTAAAGCGCATACAAGGCCGAAAATATTACCTACAGCGGCGGCGGTGCAAGCATCCATATTAGTCTAAACAATTTAAATCCAAGCAATGTATTTTAAGGGAGATTAAATATAATGCATATAGTAAAAACCGTAAAGGAAGCAAAAGAAATAACAAGAAAATGGGCGGCAGAGGGGCTGAGCATAGGCCTTGTTCCGACAATGGGATATCTTCATGAAGGGCATCTCAGCCTAATAAAAGAATCTGCTAAGAATAATGATAAAACCTGCGTCAGCATATTTGTCAATCCCATTCAGTTCGGCAAGAACGAGGACTTTGGCAGCTATCCGCGTGATATAGAGCATGACACTGCGCTGTGCGAGAAAAGCGGTGCGGATTTGGTCTTCTGCCCCGCGGCGGAGGAGATGTACCCAGACGGATTTTGCAGCCATATTGAAATATCCGGCCCGGCTGAGGGATTGTGCGGTGCGCGACGTCCCGGGCATTTTAACGGAGTATGCACGGTTGTCATGAAGCTGTTTAATATAATGAATCCATCCCGCGCATATTTTGGCCGCAAGGATGCGCAGCAGCTTGCCGTTATTCGTCAGATGGTAAAGGACTATAACATGGATGTTAAAATAGTAGGCATGCCCATTGTACGCGAGGATGACGGCCTTGCGAAAAGCTCTCGCAACACCTATCTCAGCAGTGAAGAGCGCAAAGCGGCGCTATGCCTGAGCCGTGCATTAAAAGCGGTAAAATCGCTTTTTGACAGCGGCGAGAGAAATTCTGATATTTTAAAGCATGCAGCTGAAAAAATTATAAATGACGAACCATTATCCACAATTGATTATATTGAAATAGTTGATATAATAACAATGAAGCCGATAAGTGAAATTAAATCCAATGCGCTTTGTGCGCTCGCGGTATACATCGGACGTACAAGACTTATAGACAACATCGCCCTGGAGGTAAACCCATGAATATAACTTTGCTGAAAAGCAAGCTTCATCGCGCTACCGTCACCGAAGCCGACCTCAACTATGTCGGCAGCATTACCATAGACGAAGAACTGATGAAAGTATCTAATATAGTGGAATATGAAAAAGTGCAGATTGTAAATATAAACAACGGCCACCGTTTTGAAACATATGTCATAGCCGGCCGGCCGGGCAGCGGAATAATGTGCCTTAACGGCGCGGCGGCGCGTATGGCGCAGGTTGGCGACAAGATTATAATTATGAGCTATGCATCAATGACTCCAGAGGAAGCAAAGTCGCATAAGCCGACGGTTGTACTGCTTGGGGAAGATAATCAGGTGAGCGGTATTACTAACGGAGAAAAGCACGGTCCGCTTAACGCAGAATAATATTGATTAGAAATTGTTTTTATTTTTAATCTTACTTTGACATAAAATAGGAATTGCGCTAATTTAGCTATATAAAATTTCTCTTTATTACCTTTATCTCCTGCAGATATTTTATAAGCGGCGATATTACTTAAAAAAAAGCCGGTCTTAATAAAAAGACCGGCTTTTTAACATTTATACTTTGCTCTGCATATAATTATCTTTATTATCTCTCAATTTTACGGCCGCATTTTTTGCAAAATATTGTATCTGTGCTTGCCTTGTCTCCGCATACTTGGCAGCTAATATGTGCACAAGCTATTAGTAAGACGACGGCAGCGTTATTTAGCTGCATGGCTCTGAAAATTGCAAGTTTCCAATTTATCTGAAAAAACTGCAGGCCGAAGCATAACGATATAGCTGCAAGCACCGAGCATAGTATGACTTTAAGTATTTTTACTTTTTTATCGCTCAACGGTTTGCTATAGAATATATAAATCAAAATCAGTGCTGATATTGTCAGAGCGGCGCCTATATTTAATTCGGTCGGAACTAATGCATCAGCAGAAAAATTAAAATCATAGCAAATAAAACTTTCTGTTTTTCCCATAATAGCGCCATGATATAAAGCAGCGGCAAAAATTAAGTCGCATATTAAATGTGCCGATGCGTAAATAAATCCTAATATACAGGCCATTCTTTTTTTATTCTTAGCTGTTAATAATGCATAGGCTACCACCGCGGCAAATTTGGCAATACCCAAAACCAAGCCAATCAATGAGCTTGCTGCTGCCGCTATCATCTCCCAGAACGCAAGAACCATCATTATTACAAGTACCTGGTTGCTGCTGCTCCATGGCTGCACTGACTGCTTCAAGCCATGCACTCTCCCTTTTTCCAAATATCTGTATTGGAACTATTTTTACAATGCTCGCCCACCATTTTAAAAAGCACAATTATGGATAACTAAAAATAAACGCCCTGCTGCAGCCGTTAAAAATTATAATATCAATCAATATAATGGCAGTAACATTCGATTTAAATGCCGAAATATTTATTCTTAGTAAGGTTAGCCTTTTGAATCGGGAAACACGCAAGATTGAATGTAAATTTTTAAATGCCTCGCCAGGGCAATTAATATGCAGAATATCATGAAGTTGGCTATTAAAAAGTAATATTTATGCATATTCGTGGTTTTCTGACATATTCTCAGCAAGGCATTGAAGCCTATCCATGGATTTGTCCGTTTGTTTATACACTACTACGGTTTAGTCCGTCTTCAACTCTATTACATGCCTCATTATCTTATTGCCAAATTCTCGCAGAGAATAACTCTTACATTTTCATATCTTTTGATTCTGCTATTTTTCACCGTTTTTGCAATACATATTTGAGAAAGTAAAATGAATATTACTCCAAAAATTTAGCATATTATTAATATTCAGCAAATGCGTTTTTAAAAAATAACGTTTTCTTCGCTTTTTTTAACACAGTTTTCTGCTAAATATTACCTTTTTCATTTAAAATTATCATTATTATACTCAATATATTAAGCATAGTCAAGTAATTAAGTATGTTAAACTCTACTTGGTGATATAATTGATAAGTTATGAGCCGTTTTATAACACGCTTTTAAAGAAAGGCGTGACTGAATATCAGTTGATTTTTAAACAGGGATTTTCAGCTAATACAATACATCGAATTAAGCATGGTAAGGCAATCAGCACTACTACGCTGGATGCTTTATGCTATGTACTGAACTGCGAAGTGGAGGATATTATAAAGCATATTAAAGAATAAATTTATTTTGTCAATTAAAGCTTTATTTTTATATTATTTTGCTTTATTGCTTATGCTTAAAATATATAAAAGCCGCCTACTTATGTAAGCGGCTTTTCAATTTTTTCTTATAGTATATAATTACTTTTATACGCCTTTTTTCAGAATATATTAAGAAAAACCAGTTGAGATTTATCCAGCAATTTTATAAATTTTTATGCTGAACTGAAAACTCTGACATCTTTTAAACTGCTATCGGCCAAGGTTATAAAATAACTGTTAATACTTTTAATCAAAGCATTAATTAAATTATAAGTTAAAAAAGCAATAAACGGATATTGCTCTGCGTATATTCAGCAGAAAATATCCGTTTAAAATATGTGTTTAATTATATAGAATTATTTAATCATCTCTTTCGCGGTCATATGAAATAATTGTGCCGTCGGCAGAAATAACATAATCATATTCGTACCCCGCAGCTTTAAACTCTATCTCATATTCCTTGCGGCCATCGTCATAATCGGTTTCAGATTTTATATCATAAGCACTGCTTTCCGATACTCCGGCATGTGAAAATGCTGCCTGACGTGCCGCCTGAATGCCAATATCGCCTGATTGCGCCTGACTTGATGCAGCATTCTGATTGCCGTTTGCTGCATTATTATTTTTACTCTCGCGCTCATATGAGATAATTGAGCCATCGGCGGCTACAACATAGTCATATTCTATACCGTTATAATAAAATTCTATCTCATACTCTTTGCGGCCGTCGTCACAATCGACTTCCGACTTTGTAAGAGTTACTTCGTCAGATGCTACTCCTGCATGTGAATATGCCGCTTGACGCGCTGCTTCTATCCCTATGTCTCCGCTTTGTGCTGAATTTCCCTGTCCGTTCTGATTACCAAAGCCTCCGCCTTGACCGTTTTGGCCATTTGAAGCGTTTTGCCCATTCGAGCCATTCTGCCCGTTGGAATTGTTTTGTCCGTTCTGCCCGCCAGAGCTGTTCTGATTATTTGAAGAGCCGTTGCCATGAGAATGTCCTTGCGATTCACACGGCTCTGTATCACGGCTAATAATGTCGCCCGTCGATGCGTTTATGCTGTATTCATATTCTGTTCCTGACGCGCAAAACTCAACATCATATTCTACCATGCCGTCGTCATAATCCATCTTAACTTCTTTAAATGTAACATTCTCTGCGCTAAGGCTGGCATCCGCAAGAGCTATTTCTTTAGCTCTTTCAGAGCCTATATACGCCTGCTCGCTTGCATTTCCAACAGCAGCTATTCCGCCCTGCGCCGCACTGCCCTGAGATTCAAGCAGCAGATTAAGCTCGTTTATAGAAAGGCCGGCAAGTTCGCTTTCTGGCAAAAGCGGATTGGTTGTAATTAGCGTATGCACAAGTGACGCCTTGCCAAGCGATATGCCATATTTATTTGCAATTTCAGTTACAGCGGCATCTGTATTTGACGTCTGTATATTCTGGCTGAGTACAGCGCCGTCTATCGACTGCGAAGATAAAATGCGGTTTATTTCATCTACTATTCTCTGCTGCATTTGTGCGCCGTGCGCCGCGTCGTCGTCCTCTACTGTTACTAATATAGAATTTGACGCACTATCGATATAGCCGTATTTGCACATAGATCCCAGCAATGCGTTTACCGTTACGTTTAAATCTGTTCCCTTAAGCTCCATACCGTCGAGGATTTTCTCCGCATCGGCATTGCCTGCTACTACATCTAGCACCTTTTCCTTTGCGTTCAGCTTAATCTCTATACTTGGGTTTACATCAAGCACTATTCCTGAATTAACCGCAATATTGTTTGTATAATATACTGCGCCAAATGATGAGAAAGCCGCTACCACAGCTACTGCCGCTGCCGCCGATACCCATTTTATCCAATTCTTTTTCTTTGCTTTTACATTTTCAAATTGTGTTACATTGTCCATATTACTGCAATCCTCCCGCCCGCACGCCGAAAGAATCCTGTCAAGCCCGCCGTTGTCCGGCACAAGAACATGGTCTACAGCAGTCTTTATTTTGTTTTCAAGCGTTTTGTTGTCCATGCTCAGATTCCTCCTTTAGTGCTTTTTTCATTTTTTTCAGGGCCCTGTTATACTTTGACAGAACCGTTGGCAAGGGCAGGCAAAGCAGCTCGCTTACTTCCCGAAATTTCATTCCCGCCGAAATGTGCAGCAGAATTATTCTCTGCTCCTCGTTTGACAGACTCAGCATAAGCTGTCTCAGCACTTGCTTATCCTCGGCTGTTAGCTCTGCAGAACCTGATTCTATTCTGCTCCATTCTTCTTCGGAAAGGGTTGTGTCATACTTATTTTGGCGTAATTTCATAAGTGCAGTATTTTTCGCTATGCCAAAAATCCATGACATCGGGCTGCCCGGCTTATATCTGTCTGCGGACTTATACAAAGCTATATAAGTATCCTGCATAGCGTCCTCAGCGTCGT